>CAZPHF010000035.1:0-26618 GCA_964586115.1 uncultured Flavobacteriaceae bacterium
TGTGGAAAACAAAAACAATCTATCAAGATATTAATAAACAACGTATTGATATTGATCAACGTTTTACCAAAAATGTTCCGCAATGGAAAAACTTTGACCTATTTGCAAGTTCTCGATTTTCTCGTTTGCTTTGGATTACTGCTTATATATTATTCTTTGTATTCTTTGCGACGGCTTGGTGGCAATGGCTATTATTACCTGTGACATTTTTAATGGCTCCTATTCATGGTGTGATCATTAACTGGTTTGGTCATATCTATGGCTATGTAAATTATACAATGAAAAACACAAGTAAAAATCTCTTCCGTTTTGATTTTTTAATGATGGGTGAAGGGTATCATAATAATCATCACAGGCATGCAAGTAGGGCTAATTTTGGTGTAAAATGGTATGAGATTGATATCACCTATTTAATTATAAAATTATTGGATGCTTTTGGTCTTATTCAGTTGAAACAAATTCAAGTTAAGCATTAATAGTTATCATTTCAGACACTTACTTACTACTATTTTTCCTGTAAGAAGAGGGTGTTGTCCCTTCAAATTTTTTAAAAGCACTATTAAAGGATGATAAACTACTAAAACCCGTATCAAAAGCAATTGAAGAAATAGTGAAATTTTTAGAATTCACATCTAACAACAATTTTTTTGCGTCTTGAATTCGATAATAATTTATAAAATCATTAAAGTTTCGTTTGGCATATTGGTTGATTACCTCAGAAGTATTTTGTGTGCTTTTACCTACTAACTTACTTAAACTAGAAAGGGATACATCTGGTTCAAGATACAGCTTTTCTTCTATTACCAATTTTGATATTTGGTTAAAAATCAAGGTTTTATCATTCGATTTGAATACTTCCCCATCTATATCTGTAATTTTTAGTTCAAATGCTTTATAACTTAAAAAATAAATAACAATAGAATATACAATAGGGCCAACAACATAAGGAACTGAATCCTCTATGATATTTAAAGTATAGGAAATCCAAATAAGAATAAAACCAATAATAACTACATGCAACCAATCGAGTATTACTTTTTGAGATTTTGTTTGTAATAGCCCTTTAAATTTATTCTTTACATAATACAAGGATCTACCTGAAATAAAAATATAGAAAGCAAAATGCAGATATATAAAGATAAGAACACTTCCAAACACAATGACAGCTTGCTTATTATTGGGATCAAACCAATTTTTGCTAATAAAAAAGCTTATTACAAATATTAATAAAAAAGGAACTAACTCTAAGAAGTAGCTTTTTTGTATTTTAAAATTCGGCCGGGTCATAGCAAGAACATACCATCTTAACAAAGGACCTATTACTAATAAAAAGGATAAACCCACAAATATAAATAGAGGCTCTAAATTGTCGCCAAAATTTAGCATCACCGATTTACCAATTCTAAAAGCCATAAAAACAAGAATCAGTCCTAGCAAATAATCTGGTAATGCTCTTTTCTTTTTAAAAAAAAATAGATAGATAGCAAACGCAAATCCGTGTAAAAGACCTGCGCTACTAACTATAATAAGAAGTACATCTAAAAAACTCAATTGAATATTTTTTCCAAATTTAAAACAATTTCCCTTTCTTAAGTAGATTCACATTTCTTTGTAAAAGAAACTAAACCTATTATATTAAAAAAATCGCCAAATTCACCTTTCATAGCAGCAAGAAGACTATGCTGGGCTATTAATACTCTTTTTATTGGTTTCTTCTCTTTTATAGACATGGTTTCAATAATTTCTTTAGCCTTCTGTTTGCCGTGAGTTTTATATATTGTTAAAACCTTTACCGCATTTTCTTCATCTGTAATTTTTCTATATTTTGGTTCGTAACCTAATTGCTTAATCATATTTTCTGCTAAAACCCAAGTAGACCATGGATTTTGTCCGGTTATCAAATTTTTATCGACACTAATGTTTTCTAAATACATTGCTCCTTCATTAAAACTTGCTCCCTGCTCAACTATTTTATCTTGTAAAAGAAAAGGAAATATTGATTTTGCTTCTGGTATTAAAAGTAATTCTTCTTCGTTTGTAAATCCACTTACGGTTTTATTTTCTAAAAGTGGGCGCCCATTATCTAAAGTCACATTAACTAAAGCGGCAGGTCCGTGGCAAACTGCCCCGACTACTTTATCAGATTGATAATAATTTCTCACAATAGAATGAATTGTTTCATTATCTGGAAAATCGAACATAGCACCTTTTCCTCCAGCAAAAAATATAGCTTCATAATCTTCTGCAACAACATCTTTTAATGGTATCGTATTATTTGCTTTATTCTGTGCAATTGTGTCGTTTATAAAAGCATAATCAAAAGCGCCCATATCCTCATCATCGATTATTACTGGAGGCTTCCCTCCTAACGGACTAGCTATGTCTACTTCAAAACCATTCGCTTTAAATACATAATAAGCCCGTGATAATTCTGTTAATTCGTAACCTGTAATTTTATCACTATTTCCCATAGTGCTGGTACTTGTAACTACCGCTAAGATTTTACCTTTAATAGGTATTATGTCTTCAGATAGATATGGTAAATCTTTTACTAAGGTAACTTCTAAATGCACATTTTTATCTGGTATGAGGCTCATAAACCAATATCCAAAGGAAAAAAGAAGCGCGATTAAACCAACGAAAGAAATTAAAATCCATTTAAGAATTCGATATTTTTTAAACATAACATTTCAATTAAGATTATGAGGCTAAATACGATGAAAAAGCTCATAAAACCTGTTGGAATGATAATTTCGTCAGAGTAAAAATTATTTGGGTATGAAAAACTTTGGAAATTATTTCAGTAATTTATCGTAAAATATTTACACATAAACCTCAGTATTATTCTATGAGATTTTAACACTTCAATAATGTATTGATCTAATAAATTGATGATTCTCTGGTCAAATTTTTTTATTTAATCATCATAGAACATATCTCTGTGCTTTTTAGCATATTCCAGTAATTTATGCGCTACTTCAGGATATTTCTTAACAACATTCACAGTCTCCATCGGGTCATTATCCATATTATACAGGGAAGTATCTTCAACCGCATAGGAATATACGCCAGGCAATCCGTCCTTACCCAGTTTTTCAACGGTTCGATATGTATGAGATATGTGCAACTTCCATTTTCCGTCACTACTCATTATTGCCTGAAGTTCGTCATTGTTAGAAATGGCATAATAAGCATGAGGGTTTTTATTGTTTGCTGGCATTGTAATCAGATCCCAAACATTTTTACCATCAATTTCATTTTTGGGAAGTGACACACCCGTCAAATTACATAGTGTTGGCAATAAGTCGATTGAGAAAAAGGTAGCTTTGGATTGACTGTTTTCTTTAATAAAACCAGGATACTTAATGATCGTAGCCGACCGTATACCTCCATCAAATGAAGTGGCCTTTGCTTCTCTAAATGGTGTTTTACCTGAATGATTTCCATATACTGACCACGGACCGTTATCTGAAGTAAAAATTACAATCGTGTTTTTATCCAAACCATTTCTTTTTAAGGCAGTATTTATCTGACCCACAGACCAATCTAATTCCATGACCACATCCTGGTACAATCCTTTGCCGGATTTGCCTTCAAATTCTTCACCACAATAAATTGGTACATGAGGCATAGAATGCGGCACATATAATAAAAAAGGATCATCCTTATTTCGATCGATAAAATCTACAGCTTCTTTTGTATACCATTTTGTAAGTTGCTTTTGATCTTCAGAGGTCATGTTTTCTATGACAACACGATTGTTTTTCCAATATTGCAAAGGAAATTTTCCCCAGAACTCAGGATCTTCAGGATGATGTGCCCACATATCGTTAGAATACATCAAACCGGCAGTTTCATCATATCCTCTTGCTTGTGGCCGGGTGTCCGGTTGATCCCCACAGTGCCACTTTCCAAACAAAGCCGTTTTGTAACCCGCAGATTTAAATACTTCCCCCATTGTAGCATGAATGGTTTCTAAACCTCTTTCCTTGGGACCATGTGCTCCAAAAACCTTAGTTCTGCCGGGATAGGAAGCTGTTAACAGTGCTGCTCTTGAGGCTGAACAAATTGCTTGAGGTACGTAAAAATTAGTAAAGAAGCAGCCTTCTTTCGCTAATTGATCAACATGAGGGGTTAGAGTGCTGTCTTTGTTGAAAGGTTGAAAATCTGACCATCCGGAATCGTCTAAGAAAATGATGACAATATTGGGTTGTACTGATTTTTCCTTGGTTTGAGCTATACATACACTTGATATTAAGAAGATTACTATAAAGTGTAATTTATAAAAATACATTGCTCTGAGTCTTAAATTAAAATAGTTTTATGCAAAGTTAATGAACAAGCAGTTCATGTTTTGATACTCAAAATTTCAATTACAATCAAATATATCAAATAAAGCTCTCGACACCTATGAGACTTCCCTCCTAATGATTTAATTTTTACAGTAAGAATCTATATTATGAATTCATAAATCTTTGAAATAGCCTTATCTTTTTCTAATTCACTGACTTTAAATTCACATCAAAAATGAGCACGGCACCTCCTGGAATATTTGGAGTTCCATACCTTCCATAGGCTAAAGATGAAGGTATTAATAATTTACCGATTCCACCTTCCTTAAAATATTGTATACCTTCAGTCCAACCGGGAATAATTTGATTTAAATCAAAAGTTGCTCCAAGAATATCGCTTTCGTCAAAAACGGTGCCGTCTGTATAATATCCTTTATAGACGACAGTCACGTTTGAAATTGCTATAGGTTGTTGACCAGTACCTTCTTCTTCAATAACATAATATAATCCCGTACCACTTGCGATAGCATCTAAATTATTATCTGAAATATAGTTAACAATTTCTTCCTCGTTTTCAGCATCGTAATCAACTAGTTCAATTTCAAATATGAGCACAGATCCTCCGGGTATATCATTAAAATCTTCACTACCATAAGCCAGATGAGAAGGAATCAAGAGCATTCCAATACCTCCTTCGTTAAAGTACTGAAGACCCTCTTTCCAGCCTGGAATAACTTGTTGTACATTAAATGAAATACCGGGGTTAGTATTCTCCTCTAACAAGCTGCCATCTGTATAAAAACCTTTATATTTTACCGTGACATCAGAAACTGCTGTAATTTCTGCTCCCTCGCCAATTTCATCAATAACATAGTATAAACCTGTGCCAGATGCTGTAGCATCTAAATTATTTAGGGCTATATAATCTAATATTTCTTGTTCATTTTGGGCTCTATAATCGGTTGAATTTTGGCCTTCATCAGAATCACATGAAACAAAAAGAACAATAAACAACGCAAAAAAGAATGATTTCATAGTACTATATTTTTAAAATTACGCCGGCAAAGATAGTTAAATGTATTTCTTGCCCATGAGAAACTGCGTTAAAAAACCTAAATATTTACGGATTAAAACAGGTCATATTCCTGACTAAAGCTAGTCTGACCCACATAGATACCTCGAATCAACAAATGGTCCCTATGACAGATCCCTATCAGAAACCCATTGGTATTTGGAACTATTATGACATGAAGGAAAATCTTGCCCATAGCATGACCTATACCAGATAGTTTTGATCGTTTCTATGTATTAAAAATAGAGAGAGGTTTTCCCTATAAGGTTCGAATCCTGTTATGATTTAATGATAGATCATTGCAAATATCATTTGTTTGAATCCTTTAAATCAAAGACACGTTTATAGCGCTTAAACCCTTTTCACCTTCTTCTATGTCAAACTTTACGTTGTCGTCCTCTCTTATGTTATCAATAAGATTTGATGTATGAACAAATATTTCTTCTTCTGAATCTTTGATTTTTATAAAACCAAATCCTTTGGAATTATTGAAAAATTTTACGGTACCTTCTTTCATACTATTTGCTTTTTTTGGTTTAATTAATTTATTTATAAATTGTTTTATCATTATTTCTATTTTTTATTAATTACTGTTTACAGGCTTTTTACCTAATACCCTAAGCATTTTGGTATGATCTAATAAGGCATGGCCTGTTTCGGAGTGTTTTGGAAAAGTCAGAATTTATGGATCTTGAAAATTTTGGATTGTCGATAGAATTATATATTTTGAATGTTGTTCTTTGGTACTAGCATAAAATCTTATTGACTAGGTATGCGCTAATTAACCAACTACTTGATGATATAATGCAACTTTGCAATCAATACAAACTATTAATCATGTACTGATACCATTAAAAAAAGAAAGAAAGCAAAGGCTTGATTCAAACTGATCGAGACTTAAAAAGAAAAGCGATATAAAAATTCTTAACGGCTCAAAGGTAGGTTAAATAAACTTCTGTCATTTAAATAATATGTTAAAGAACTGAAAATCAATTTACAGATCATTTCAAACGTGTATAATGATGTTTTGATGAACGGATCTGAATTATATTTTTACTTGATATCATCCCAAGTAAGTCAAAACATATACATTAGCCATGCATGGAATTATCATCAAAAAATATTCAGCTACAATATCAAGGGTATCTTAACACACCCTTACTTTGGAAAGATCATGCTGTCTTAGGCTTAAAACAATATGAACTACCCAAACAGTTACAAAAAACTTTAATTGAATCAATTCCGGAATACCTGCTTCTGGGAAAACGTGTAGAACAATTTGTACTTGCAACCTTGCACGAACAAAGTAATATTGAAATACTATTAGAAAATACTCAAATACAAAACCAAAAAATAACCATAGGAGAAATTGACTGCCTTTTAAAGCAGGATGGAACCCCCCTTCATTTAGAAATTGTCTATAAATTCTATCTTTATGATTCAAGCATTGGAAATACTGAAATTGACCACTGGATAGGGCCAAACAGAAGGGACACCTTAGTTAAAAAGCTTCATAAGCTAAAAGACAAACAGTTACCATTAATTCATAACGTGTGTACAAAGCCTATACTTCAAACTTTTAATTTAGACGCAAAGGATATTAAACAAAGCGTATGTTTTAAAGCCCAGTTATTTACACCTTATCAAGCAACTGTTGATTTTGATTTATTAAATAAAGACTGCTTAAAAGGTTTTTATATCCATACTTCTGAATTGGAGCAGTTTTCAGGTAGTAAATTTTATATGCCCATTAAAATAGATTGGCTTATTGAAGTTCAATCTGATGTACAATGGATGTCTTATGATCAATTTTCTAAAAAAATAAGAGTGATCATCGATGAAAAAAGAGCACCTCTATGTTGGATAAAATTTCCAAATGGTGTCCTTCAAAAGTTTTTTGTTGTTTGGTGGAGGAACAATGAATCAATGAGACAATGAATCAATGAGACAATGAGACAATGAGACAATGAATCAATGAGACAATGATATAATGATATAATGATGCAGTGCTAAAATGCTATTTATTAAACCAATAGACTAATTTTAAGGTGATTGAATGGGTTCTCTCATCAAAAGGCGGCATTAAATCATTGTAGTTATACACGATAAATAAATCTGATGCAGGCTGATACCGCCATTGGAACCGCGAGTTTAAACTGAAATTTTTTGTTTGTTCATTATATTGAAACAGGGTCGCAAAAAAAAGTTTGTTTGTAAAAGTGATATCTGCTTTAGCTCCAAGTAGCCAAAATTCAGTAGTATTCCAAGGTGCCGGCATAGCGATATTATTATAACTGACGACTGAGCTAAGGCTCACATAGGGTTGAAATCTGTATCCCAACTCATTGTTAAGACTGAACCAATTACCATCTTGATAATAGCCACCGACCCGAGTTCCTATGGTATAGGTAAACATACTCTGAGGCTTTGAATTATAACTCATCCTTAAGGCATTCCAATAGTGTTTCGAACCTGCAGGAAGTTCCGGTTTACCTACACCTGTGGGATCAAAAGGTTCGAGTAGTTCAACATACTCGTCAATTAGGGTCAATCGAAAAGAACTGCGATTCCTGAAATTCAAATAATATTGAAGTAAATTTAAAAAGTCGGTATTCTTTAGGTCTTCATCAAAGTAATACTGACTGGTCCACTTTGGGCCATGACTTAAAAGGGTGTTGTTTTTTTTAGGATAAAACAAATAACCTAAGAAAGGGTTTATTTTAAAATAGCCATTTCGAGGTACAAAACCTACCTCTGCCCTAAAGTCTTTAGCCACATATTCTTCGTTAAAACCAAAGTTCCAGTTTTGAGTTTTGTATTCAATATTCGCAGCTTGTGTAAATCCATTTCCCTCGTCATCGGGAGAAAATGACTTAAAAACAAAAGCTTTTCCAGTCCATAAATTATTATACGAAGCCAAATTATATTCCAAACCCAGATTCCGATTAAATTTAGGATACAAATCATGATTTTCATCGGTGTCTTCAGGATAGTTTATGGATTCCTTATTTACAAATAATAGCCCTATACTCGACTGGCTGAAAACCTTTCTCTGGAAAGATACAGCCGCAAAATTTTGACTAGGCAAACCGGTCTCTTCATCCTTGGCTGTTTGCATATCCATAACGCCCATCCGCCAATCTTCATTTAAATTCCCACTCACCCTGATTCCTGCATTAATAGGTACCTCCAGCCCTATTCTTCTTGAAAAAAACGGCCGAATCGTAGCATAACCAAAATTAGCAAAGAGATCGGCATTTTCTAAAAAGAATTGCCGTTTTTCCGGGTAAAAAAGTTCGAACCGATCTAAATTAACGATCTGCTGGTCTACTTCTACTTGCGAAAAATCAGGATTTAATGTAAGGTCTAAATTAAGGGATGAAGACAGGGCAAATTTAATATCCCCTCCTATTTTGGTTTCATAATCGGTTGTGTTTTCAACTGAACTATTGTTTGCACTTCCAAGCACATAAGGAATCAAAGAAAAATTTATGCCTGGAGCAGGTGGGGCTTCGTCCCACACCAAAACTCCAGAATAGGCCAGAGCCGCTGTAGGAAATTGTCTTGGAATTGGTGTCCAGCTGGATTTTTCACTTGATTTTAAATCGAGTCTGCTAAAATTTATACCCCATTCCTTTACGCCTTTTTTATATCGAATGGATTTAAAGGGAACTGCCATTTCCAATACCCATTTGTCTTTATCCTGTGTTACCTTTGAGATCCATTTACTGTCCCAATTGAGGTCGACTTTACTTCCATTGTTCATGGTTCCGTCCCATTGTGCTCCGGCAGCATTAGCACCAAAAGAGAATCCTGTGGTTTGATTATTAAAGGGGTCAATAAATATGAGGAAATTATCATTTTTACCGAATGAAAAATCCCGCCTGAGAGATTCTACATAATACGGGCCAACAGGGTTGTTATAAAAAGTAGCCGCTAAATAAATATGTTTGTCATCATAACACATGCGAACTTCAGATAACTGCTCAGCTTTACCTGTATCTTCGGGTAAAACCATAAAAAAATCTTTGGCTACATCAGTGTTCTTCCAAGCTTGTTCATCAATAACTCCATCAATTGTAATAGGTGAATTAGTTCTTCGGATATTCAATCGATAATCAGCATTCTCTTTTTGGGCCTGAATAGCTGATGAAAAAAGTAAAATGATTAGTATAAAAAGAAATTTATGAGTTCCTAAAAGGTCAAAATGCCAATTGAAAAGTTGAAATTGTTTTACGAACTCTTTAGGGGGTTTTGAATAGCTGCTATCCATAGATCCTAATTAATTTTAACTATAAATGTAGTAAATTAATTAGGATAATATCAGCATTCTAAGGGAGTATTTTTAGTGCCCTTCAAACATGAAGAATCGCTTCAGAAATCAAATGCTCCATTGTAAAAATGCATGAAAGCCTGAATAAACTTCAATTGAGAATTTTAAAAAAAACCTGTATTATTTAACCAAGGTAACTTTAACAGCATTCATACCTTTCATCCCTCTTTCAAGTTCGAAGGTTACTTTGTTACTTTCAGCAATCTCGTCAATTAAACCACTCACATGACAAAAATATTTCTCATTGTTTTCAGTATCGACTATAAACCCAAATCCTTTAGAAGAATCAAAAAACGAAACTGTACCATTTCTAACCGGATCAGGTTCTTCACCCGCTACAGCTTTTGGAATACTTATTTCTATACTCTTGGCATCAACTTTAATCTTTTTTGAAGGGTCAGGAGGTGTATCGGTTAAATGGCCATTATGATCTACGTAAGCAAATTCAATTCCCTTTTTTCCACTTTCTCTGGCTTCCGCCTTTCGAGCGTCCATTTTCTTTTTCTTGTCCGCACGTTTCTTTAAACGCTTTTTCTCCTTTTCACTCTTATTAAATGTCTGTTGTGATTTTGCCATTCGTAAATTTAGATGTTTTATAATTATTCTTCAAAGATATCTCTTTCCTTTCAACAAATCCAAAAATTTACACTTACATTCTCATTTTATATGGCTTATTTGCTCATATTTATTATATTATTTGGACTTTCCCATGAATAATAAACAAAAAACAGGCCTTATTGTGGATTTTTAACTTTGACAGATCCAATGATTAAAAACGAAAGAAATGCCAATGTAAGGTAACTGATATAACTGTAAGATCCGAAATTTGTAAAACAATAACTAAATAAACTCGGAGCAATAGCACTTCCGATAACTAAAAAACTCATTACTTTACCTGTAATGGCTCCTAAATATTTCCTTCCAAAAAATCTAGGCCAAGTCACTGCATTAACCACAGCAAACAAACCGCCAAAAACGCCCAAACCAGTCATTAACATATATACACCTATTGTGTGAGACAAAAATAATAAGCCTAATGAGGCTAAAACTCCGCTTGCCAACATGATATACAAATAAATCTTATGATGAATATAATCACTTAAAATATTGCATACTGTAGAAACAGAAATAGCGATAACTGATATAGGTATAAAAACGGCAATAGCTTGGGATTTGGAGTAATCCTGACTTGCAAAAATGGATACAACATGAAAAGTAAAACCAGTTATAAAAAAACTATTAAAAGCCATTGCTAAACTAAACATCCAGAATGCCCTTGTTTTTTTAGCCTTCTCTAAGCTGAAGTTTGTCTCAATCTTTATAGTTTTAGTCGATTTATTTTTTTTATCTGCTCCATCTGGCTTTAGATTAAAATCTTCAGGCCTGTCGCGATACAGCTGTATAATACAAAAACTAAAAATAAATAGACAAATGGCTAAAATCTGCCAGGTCATTTCCCAACCCTGATCATCAATAAGTTTGCTTAAAAATATCGGAGAACTTGAAAACCCCAAGGAAACTCCTATGCTACTGATAGAGTTGACCTTACCCCTATTTCTATCAAACCATATCATGATCATATTCCGCGATGCCATGGTTAAAACACCTTGCCCACAAAATCGTATAAAGAAAAACAATATGGTCATTAGTCCAAAGGGAACCATCCAGGAGTTGATATGTAAAATACCCTTAATGCCTTCACTAATTTCTACTGATACAGAGCATAGTAACAAGGATATACCCAAAAATAAGGAGGCAAAGAAAGCAACATATCGGGCGCCATAAGCATCAAATAACACTCCAGCCTTTGCAACAAAAAAAGCACTCAAAAGCGTTCCTATCATGTAGGCGTTGCTAAATTGGTTTCTACTTAAACCCAAAGCATCTTTTAACGGGTCTGTAAATACCGAAACACCTACTGTTTGTCCCGGAATACTTGCCAAAATACCAATACTTCCGATAAAGAGTACGATATACCCATAGAAAACAGGAGATTTACCAGGGTCTATAAAAGAAAATTTATTTGAATTTGACATGCAGGGTTTTAAGCGTTCAAATGTAAAGGATTTTTAATTACGACTCCGGAGTAAAATCCTTGTTTTCAATGATGCTTTAGCTTAGGTCTATATTAATTTTCTAGATTTATTTGATTTTTAAATTGATTCGCTACAAGTTTTAACTTAGGATCAATATACTTCTCACAAAAGGGTTTAGATGGATTTTTCTTGTAATAATTCTGAATAGCTTCGGGTGAAGGTTTAAAGCTGTGAAACGGATAAACTTTGGTGATCAGTTTGTTTTGAAACTTATCTTGAAGCGTCGATATAATAGATTTAGACTGATTTTCTTGTGTTTCTGTAAACGTGTAAACAGCAGAACGGTATTTTTTTCGCATGGAATGGTTTGAAGTGCTTTTATGGGTATGCAAATGAACTTCTATCAATGTTTTTAAGGAAATATCAACTTTATCATAATGAACAATGATAGCTTCTGAAAAAGTATGATGCTCATTATAAGATGCAATCCATCCTTGCTCAACTTTAGTAACACCTTGTAGAACTTGAAAAACAGCTTCGGTACACCAATGACAACCACCTCCAAACCCTATTTTAGAAACTTTATGATCCATATTCAAATGATCTTTACCTCATTTAAAAACGTAATCACTTTTTCTTTTGGCATTTCACAAGGTTTTAACAGGTTATTTTTTTTGGTAATGTAGTAATTCAGACTTATAAAATCAGTTCCCTGTAATTCACGTCCATAAATTTTGAAAGATTTACCATGATTAAAAATACTCTTTGTGATTCCGTACTTTTTAGCACGAAATAATCCGGTAGAATAACCTTCAGGAATTTTTTCTATGAGGCTTATTACCGACATCAGGAACTACAAGAAAGCATCGAGCAACCTACTTTATGTCTGGCCCAATCAGGTCTTTTTACAAACCACTTTTGATGCTCAGCTTGCTCATCATATGGTTTTTTAAGCAGGTTAAATAATTCGTCAATCACAGTGTAATCGCCCTTATCTGCTGCCTCAATCGCCAACTGTGCCATATAATTTCGAAGCACATATTTAGGATTGACCTGATTCATTCTTTCTTTCTTTTCTTCAAACGAAATGGATTCTAATTGTAAACGACTTGCATAGAATTTAAACCATTCAACCCATTGCTTTCTAACCACTCCAACAACTTCTTTAGGCATATAAAAAGCCTCTTTAATGATGTCAATGCCTTCAGAAACCTTTTCAGAACTAAACTCCCTTAAATTCCTAAAGAAAATAGTCATGTCTGTTTCTGTTAAATGCAAGATCTTTTCAAGATTGCGAATAAGGAGCTGATCTTCTTCTTGTATTTCATATAAGCCTAATTTTGACCTCATCATTTCGTTATATTTTAGAAGATACCTACTTTCATAATCTCCTAATATAGCCTCCAGCCCTGTAGCTTCATCAATAAGCGGGTATAGGGCATTTGCCAACTTGAATAAGTTCCAATGAAGAATTTCAGGTTGTGTCCCAAATTTATAGCGTTTAAACTGTTTATCTGTGGTATTTGGGGTCCAGTTAAAATCAAATCCTTCTAACCAGCCATAAGGGCCATAATCTATGGTTAATCCCAAGATTGAGGTATTGTCTGTATTCATAACACCATGTACAAAACCAATACGTTGCCAATGGACCACCATTTCTATATTGAGATTTACGACCTCGTTAAAAAATGCCAAATACGTTTCCTTTGAGGGTTCCCCCAGGTGAGAAAAGAAATGACGAATGGTGTAATCAATCAATGTCTTTAAGGTTTTAAAATCCTGTTGTGCTGCTAATATCTCAAAATTACCAAAGCGTAAAAATGATGGCGCAACTCTAGACACTATGGCGCCCTTCTCATATGCCGGGTTTCCATTATATAATACATCACGCATTACCTGGTCTCCTGAAAGCGCCAATGAAAGTGCTCTTGTTGTAGGGACACCCAAATGATACATAGCCTCACTACATAAATACTCGCGTACAGATGAACGCAACACTGCCAATCCGTCGGCAGATCTGGAATAGGGTGTCTCCCCTGATCCTTTTAATTGCATGGACCATCGTTTGTCTTTATGTACTATTTCAGCTAGGTTAATGGCTCGTCCGTCTCCCAATTGACCGGCCCAATTACCAAATTGGTGCCCTCCATAACACATGGCATAGGGCTCTGTATTAGGGATGATATCATTTCCTGTGAACACATTTAAAAATGCTGCACTACTTGCATCCTTTGGAGACATCCCAAGTGAGGATAGCATTTCAGGAGATATATGGACTAGTTCCGGTTTCGATGTTTTCTTTGGTTTAACATAAGAGAAACAGGCTTCCTTCACCTGTCTTCGACTGTTCTCAAGAGTCGGATCGGCCGGTAATTCTTTGTTAAAAGTATCTTGTATATTTAGTTGTATCATTGTGATGTATGTTTCAAATTGGATAATTATGTTCCATTTCTTATGGCATGATGCCACTGCTTTACTATAACTGTAAATAGCAACTGTTGCTATAGTTTATCGTGATCCATTTGCAATCGACTTGGAAATAATTTGTTAAGCCAGCGCTCCAATTCTCCTTTTTGTGGATTCCTTAATTTTTTTCTTCCTATCATAATCGTAGGAAAATTCAGATTTCTGTTTTCATAAAGTCCACGCAATTCTTCCGCATGGGGGTTACTCTGCACTACATCCAAGAATTGATACGATAATCCTGTCTTATCTAACAAACTCCTGTAGTACTGTGTTTTATGACAACTTTCAGCTCCATACAACTTAATTGTAGTAGTACCATTCATCATTATATTACAGTTTTTAAAAAGTTGATAGCCGCTTCAGCATTTAAATGAAAGTCAGCAAATACGATGTTGTCAAATTTATCAATAAAAATAAACCAAGGTGTCCCTCCGGTTTGATAATTGTTCATCATATTAGATGTTGATTTCTCATCATTTCCTGCATCATGTCCAAAGGGTATTTTTAAGTCATATCGCTCTTGTACTTTCCTGATTTTATCAAATGTATTTTCATGATGACCTTCAAAAACGGTTTGAATTGCAAAAAAAACAATTTCAGGATGATCTTTCAAACCTTCAACCATTTTCTTTAAATCTGGCAACCCTCTCTTATGACAACCCGGACACCAATATTGAAAACAATAAACAACTTTAAAACTTCCTTTAAAATCTGAAAGCAATAAAGGATCGATTTCTATTCCGGCAGCATCAATCCATCTCTTCACATCAAATTCTGGCGCTTTTAAAAGTGATTTTTGATTAACCTGATTTGACATTACGATTTTTATTTTAAATAATTTCTAATTCCATAACTAGCCAAAACACCTTCACCGGTAGCGGCTGCTACCTGCGCAATTGCTCCTTCTCTGCAATCGCCTGCGGCAAATATTCCATTAACAGATGTTTGCGCCAATCCGCTTGTTTGAATAAATCCACGTTTATCAAGAGATACAATATCTTTAAAAGATTTTGTGTTTGGAATTAATCCAATAAAAATAAAGGCCCCATCTGCTTCTATAGTAGTTTCTTCACTTGTATCGTTATCTCGTACCTTTATACCTTTAAACATATCCTTTTTATTTGGAACGAACTCCAGAGATGTCTTATTCATATAAGTTTTGATATTATCGATAGATTTAAGCTTTTCGATATAGGTTTCAGATGCACTAAATTTTTCTGACCGATGAACTATTTTGACACTTTTGCAAAATCCGGCCAAAAATATTCCTTCCTCTAAGGCTGAATTCCCACCACCAATCACAATAATATCTTTATCTCTATAGAAAGCGCCATCGCAAGTAGCACAAAAATGAATTCCAGATCCAATTAAATTTTCTTCATTTGGAATTCCCAATTTTCGATAGGTGGACCCTGTCGATAATACAATTGTTTTTCCTAAATAAGAAGTGCTTTTTGTTTTTACCGAGTATAAATCATTTTGTTTGGCTATATCTACAACTTCTTCTCCTGTTTTTATTACAGCTCCATATGTTTTGGCTTGCTCCTCCATTTTCTCCATTAATTTTGGGCCCGAGATAGATTGAAAGCCAGGATAATTCTCAATTTTTTCTGTTAAAAATGCGTTCCCTCCAATAGTCGATTTTTCTAATATTAAAGAATCAAAGCGATCTCTTTGAGCATAAATAGAAGTCGTTAACCCTGCAGCGCCTCCACCAATTATAATTGTATCATATATATGATGCTCTTTTTTAACATCGATCGAAAGAAGATTGGTTAAATTAACATTGTCAGGATTTGTATAGGCTACATTGTCAATTAAAACGGTAGGTATAATTCTCTTTCCACTATTAATTTCTTCAACTTTTTGAGTAGCCCACTCGTATTTATCTACATCAATAAACTCAAAATTAATGCCATTATCTCTTAAAAAACTTTTGGTCCTTCTGCAATCCGGACACCAATCAGCTCCAAACAACTTTACCATTCCAACATCGTTAATTCCTAATACCGAAGCCAATTCCATATTTTCCGGATTCGTGTATGACTTATCATTTATGATTATAGTTGGAATAATTCGTTTTCCATTATTAATGGTTTCAACTTTTGAAGTGGCCTCTTTATCCAGGTCTACATCAATAAATGTAAAACCTATCGCATTATCTTTTAAATACGCTTTAGCTCTTCTGCAATCTGGACACCAATCTGCTCCGTAAAGGAATATTTCATTCATTTTTCACTATTTTAAATTATGTTTAGAAATCAAAATTGACTCCTCTCTAACACTACTATTGACGTAAAACTAGCTTGTAACACTGTCTTTCAAACTGTTTGCATACATTGCTCTAAGCTTAACCAGTTTTGGTGTTATTACAGCACTGCAATATCCTTGAGTTTTGTTATTGTTGTAATAATCTTGATGATTCTCTTCTGCATTATAAAAAATCTGTAAAGCACTTAATTCTGTTACAATAGCTTCTTCAAAATACGGAGCCAAATTCTTAATAACAATTTCGGCAATATCCTTTTGTTCTTCATTATGATAATATATTACCGAACGATATTGTGTTCCTCTATCCGCTCCCTGACGGTTAAGTGTGGTTGGATCATGGCTCGTCATAAAAATGATTAGTATTTCTTCAAATTTAATCACATTCGCGTCAAAAGTAATTTGCACAACTTCGGCGTGACCTGTTAATCCAGAGCATACTTCTCTATAAGTAGGTTTTCCAGGGGCATTTCCTCCTGTGTATCCTGAAACTACTTTTTCAATGCCATTTATTTGTTGTAAAATGGCTTCTACGCACCAAAAGCATCCGCCTCCAAGTGTTGCTATTTCTAATTTTTTATCAGTCATTAATTTGTTTTTTATTTAATTTCATTGATTCAGAATTTATACAATAACGTAAACCACTTGGTTCTGGTCTGGGGTTGGATTTCCTTTGACGTAAAAGTTGACAACTTCTTTCCAAGTTAACATTCTTAGTCCTTTCTCTTATCTAGTTAATAATAGTGCAAAAATACAACACTTGTAGTGTTGTTACCATAGCGATACTTCCTTATCAATTGTACTTTTTTCCCTTGAAATAGCTTTTCCCTTTACATTTGGCAATTTTCACAATGCTTATCGTATACATGACCAAAACTCCGACAGAGTCAATTGTTGTATGATTTTGCATTAACAGAATCCCAACATGACATTTTCTTAGAATATCTTTAACGTATTCTTTTTGAAATGAATTGGAGCCGTTCCTGTTTGTTTTTTAAAAAATTTAGAAAAATGTGAAGCATCAGCAAAGCCCAAACTATAGGCAATCTCTTTAGAAGATTTCTCAGATAGTAATAAGAGCTTTTTGGCTTCAAGAGTAATTCTGTTATTTATAAGTTGCAAGGGCGATTTGTTGTTGTATTTGGCAAACAAATTGGAAAGTGTTTTTGGTGATTTGTTTAATAGATTGGCATAATCGGCAACCATATGCTTATTTCTGAAATGCGTTTCCACCAACAAATTAAACTGCCTGATAACATCAATTTTCGTTTGTTTCATTTCGGGGTCTACCATTGTGTTTTTTAACAATCTTACCGACTTTATCAATAATCTTTTAAGCAATACCCTTAGCATTTCCCCTTGAATAAGGTCAGTTGTTTGAAACTCTTCTTTAAAAAACAAAAATAGTAATTCAAAGCTTTTTTGTTCTTGAACAGGTAATTCAACAATAGCAGGAAAGGAAGAACCTAAAAACAAAAAACCATTGCAGGATACTTCATGATCATGATCGCGGATACAATAAAATTCTCTATCAAAAATAAAAGAAATGACTCCTTGTAAATAAGGTTCTAAATGAATCATATTAAGTGGAGTACAAAATAAAATATGATTTTTTTTTAGGGTGATACTGTAACCGTCAATGCCAATTTTAATATCGTGATCCCTTGCCCAAATTATTTTATAAAAATCTCCTGTCCCTAACCTTTTATCAAGGGAAGCACAATTGAAATCTGTTAAAAACAAATTGCCTTGTTCTGGTTCTTTAGCGTATTTAAAATTCATTGATGATGTTGATTTGTTTTATAAACCTATCAATTGGCTGTAGCTTCTCCAGCAAATTCATCCTGCATATATTGAGAAAGAATTAATCCAGGTAAATGGGATCGAGCTCCTTTGTCACCTTTTTTACCAAATGGCCAACCGTAAGTCCTTGAACTATAATTGAAAAGACGACGACGATATACGTAATAACCAGAAATAAATCTCGATGCATATCTTGTGTTAGTCCTAAAGCTAATGCGATAGAAATTCCTCCTCGCAAACCACCCCAGGTCATGATCAAATTCGTTTTCGGAACGAAATCAAGCCGTTTTTCAAAGAATTTTACGGGAAGAATCAGCGATAGATACCTGCAAATTAATACAACTGGTACGGCTATAATTCCTGCTATAAAATAGCTGGTTTCAAAAGAAAGTACCAGCATTTCCATTCCTATCAAAACAAAGAGAATAGTATTGAGTAATATATCGATCAATTCCCAGAATTTATCCACATAACTTTCGGTAATTTTAGACATCGCTGAGTTTCTAACTGTATCATTTCCAACTATTAAACCAGCAGTTACCATGGCTAAGGGAGCGGATAAATGCAATTTATGTGCAACTAGGGTACCTCCCATAACAGTTGCCAGGGTAATGATTACTTCAATATCGTAGTCATCAATTGATTTCATTAGTCTGAACGTGACCCAGCCCAATATCATCCCTAGAATTACCCCTCCAAAAACTTCCTGGCTAAATAATTTGATCACATCCATGGCCGAAACCTGATCGCTGCCCTTTGACGCAATATTAAAGATGGTTAAAAAAACAACAACACCTACCCCATCATTAAATAAGGATTCTCCCACAATTTTAGTTTCCAGTTTTTTAGGAGCTCCGGCTTGTTTTAAAATACTCAACACAGCTATTGGATCTGTAGGAGAGATCAGGGCACCAAACAACAAACAGTAAATAAGACCTACTTCCATTCCTATTAGAGGCAAGAGATAAAACATAGAAAAACCAACTAGGAATGTGGAAATCAGTACACCTAAGGTAGAAAAGGCCAAAACCGGCCATCTTTGTACTTTCAACTGGGTAAAATTGGTATGTAAAGCTCCTGCAAACAATAAAAAACTTAGCATAATATCCAACAATACCTCCTTGAAGTCAATATGCGAAATGATATATTTTTCTGCATTTAACAAGGATGAATCAAAATAGCTCAGGGCAAAGACCCCCATAGTAAAAAGGATGGTGATCAACATCAAACCAATGGTATTTGGTAACTTAAGAAATCGAACATTGATATAGCCAAAAGCTGCTGAAATTATGACCAATACAGAAATGATAAAAAAGTAATCCATAGGTTAAAATATTATGAACACAATTTAACCCATTCCTTTTAGCTATCAAAATTATTTGATGAATAGGCGTTTTTTCCTATTGATAAAATAAACCCCGGTCAATAGAATTAGCGCCGCAATACCCGATTGAACTGTAATGTTCTCATCCAATACGTACCAACCAAGTAGAAGTGCTATCACAGGATTTACATAGGCCGAAGTAGCGACTTTCTCCGGAGAAACGATCTTTAGCAAATAATTGAAAGAAGTAAAGGCCACGATACTTCCAAACAAGATCAAAAGCACCATGGATAGTTGAGCAGATGGACTCCAGTGGTTTGGCGCAAGCCAGGTTTCTCCCAATAGCAAACTTGCGAAAAGCAACAGAATACCGGCAGTGATCATTTGGTAACCTGCACTTACAAATTGATTGACAGGAAATTCATTTTTTGAAACAAAAACACTTGCATAACTCCAACACAAAACACAAGAGAATATCATCAAAATTCCAATAAAACTATTTTCTTTAAAATCCAATTCTTGCTGATGAACCAAAAGAATCATACCCAAAATTCCAAGAAAAACACCAATGATCGCTTTGGGTAAGATTTTCTTTCCATAAAGCGCCCTCATAAGAAATAGTACAAACAAAGGTTGTGTTGAAGCCAAAAGTGCCCCAAAACCACTGTCAACATATTTTAAGGCCCATACAAAAACTCCATTCCCATACGCCAGAAATAAAAACCCGGCAATCACCGTATTGATGAATTGTCTTTTGGAAATGGCGATGTCATACTTTAAAAACTTAGCGATCATAAAAATCAAGATTCCGGCAGTAATAAATCGGATGGAGGCCAAATATAAAGGTGAAACCTCACTGACTAAAATCTTGTTGAGCAGATAGGTAGATCCCCAAATCACATAAATAGCAAAGAATGCCAACAGGATCATTATTCTATAATTAGGTTTTTTCAACGCTTTTATATTTTGGCGTGAAAGTAATCAATAATTTTAGAAAAAGATTTGCCATATGATAAGACTTTTATTCCTATTTTTAGGCCACTAAAATTATATGAGTATCATGAAAAAATTATTAAACACTACTATGCTAAAATTATTTACACTTGGTCTTGCAATCCTAAGTACAGCAACCTCCTTGGCCCAAGATCAGTTTGGAGGTCTTGCCCTTTATACGGTTCGAGATGCCATGGCAGCTGATGCAAAGGCGACACTTAAATCAATTGCAGAAATAGGGTATCAAAACGTAGAAGCTGCAGGTTATAAAGCCGGGAAATATTACGATATGACACCTGAAGATTTCAAAAAATACCTAACAGAATTGAATTTAAAACCCGTCAGTACGCATCAATCTGATATCACAATTGATGATGCAGATGTTATGTTCGCTGATGCCAAGGCCGCGGGTTTTGAGTATTTCGTAGTTCCCGTACCTCCCATGGGATTATTTAAGTATTATCCTGAAACCAAAACTATGGGAATGGAAGGTGGTGCTGAGAATCTTGCCAATATCTTAACGACTTTAGGGAAGAAATGTGAAAAGGCAGGGTTAAAATTATTGTATCACAACCACGATTTTGAATTTATAAAAGATAAAGATGGTGTGGTCACCATTGACTATTTACTAGAGAATACAGATCCTAAATACGTGAATTTTCAAATGGACCTATATTGGGTAACCAAAGCTGGAGCCGATCCTGTCGCCTACTTTAAGAAGTATCCAAACCGGTTTAAGTTATGGCACGTAAAAGACATGGATGATCAAGGAAGATTTGCTCCTGTAGGCAACGGTAGTATTGATTTTGCAAAAATCCTTGAGAATAAAGACCTCTCTGGCATGAAATATTATTTTGTAGAACAAGACATGACATTTGATATGAAGCCTCTTGAAGCCATTCAAATAAGCCATGATGCATTGAAAAAAATCGGCTTTAAATAATAAAAAAGTAATTTAAAATTCAGGCAGGTAAGGGTCATCAAGACTGTTGCCTGCTTTTTTTAGATCAAAACACATTAAAAATGACGATTGCATACAGATAAAAACGTACGAATCGCAGTAGTCCGAACAATAAATAATACTTAAAATCATATTTAATGAGTCCTGCAGCAATGCTTGTCATTGAAAAAGGGATTGGTAATAAAGCCCCAACAACAATCAAAAACCCACCCCATTTGCGAATCATTTTGACATGTTTTTGCATTTTTAATTCCAAGTAATCATATACTGAAGGCAAATTTGCAATGGTTCTTCCTATAAAATAAGAGATGATCCCACCTAAATAAGATAAAATAGCGAGCATGGATAGGTAGAATATGGGCATTTGGGTTTTATCCGCCCACGCTATAAATATTTCCGGTGGAATTAAACCCAATATAGATTCTGAAGCAAAGAAAACCATCAATATGGTTATCGGGCTATAAGTTGTGGTAATAGAAGTAAATAGATCATCAAAATCTATTACAAATGCATGAACTATCCACAATGCAACAATAAACAAGACTATTGGTATAATCGCCTTGCCTACACTTGATTTTACAAATGAATAGAAGCCTGTATATGAATAATACTGGTGAAGTAATCTTATTCTTGACTTTTTTACACTTTGTTTAGGCATTGTTCCCATCTCTATTTTAAAATCTTGATTTTAGAGAATTGCAAATATAACTCATATTCAGAATTTTTTACACAACTTTTTTGTTCTTAACATAATTATATGTTATTTATTCTAAAATTTGAGAAAAGCTTGATGGTAGTAGCTACAATCAAACCTATCAATACCAATAACTTCCTTTTATTTCCTAAAATGGGAATTTTGTTTCTTAAAAGAAAACTGAAGGTGAAAATCAAGGATCCGACGGGTCAAAAAAAAAACAATTTCATGCTACTTTGAATCAGAAACTAGTAAGCTCCAGCTTGACTCCTGGGATTTTTTTTGATACCTTTTTTTAACAATTTGAAGGGTACTCTGTTTAGGTTTAGCCAATAGCAATTTGTCTAATCTCCTCGACAATTTCCCCCCAATGTTCTTGGTGCTTCCTTTTTTAATATATTGAATTTCATCTTTTTGATTTGTCACAATTTGTAACGGAAAGATCTTGAATACGCCCGTTTGGTATTTGTTAAAAACCCTTTCATTTTCTTTTTCAGACAAATATTGATAATGTGTAAGTTGGTATTTCAAGGAATTTACGATGCTGTCATTGGCCTCATCATCCGTAATAGCTATAAATACTACATTTGATGATTGATACTTCTTAGCCAGTTCATCCAGATTCGATATTTCTTCCCTGTTATTAGGATTGATAATACTGACAACAATTATTTGATCGCTAAAATTATTAAATTTAAAACTTTCATTTAATAAGGGAGCTACTTCTGGTTTTACATATTTGTTTTGGGCAAATATATTTATAGATAAACATAACATTACGAGATTAATATAATAAAAGAAATGTGTTTTCATGTGTTTGATTATTCAATTATGACTTTATTTAAGTCTTAGAACAAATCTATAGCTAGGGTGGAGTTTTTACCGAATCTGCCTATAAGTAAGGTGTTCGAGTTTATAAGGAGGAACGGTAATTATTGATTATACAATCAATGAGATGCCTTAAACATTTCTGGTATTTGAAACCCATTGGTAAATGTTTCCAATTTCTTTGCGATCTGAAGTAATTTATAATCATGCCACTTTTGAGCATGAATTTGAATACCTACAGGTAATACGCTTTCTGTAATACCTATTGGAATGACAACGATTGGATGCCCAGGAGTAGTAGATGGAAAATTAAAGGGACAAATGCTTTTGTGTAAGGCACTTTTTTTCCATTGATATTGAATGGCTTTCCAGCGTTTTGGTGTTTAAACGCTTTATCTGCTGAAACAGGTGTAATCCAAACATCGAATTGATTAAAGAACCTGGTGAATTTATCGTAGATATTATCTTTCTATTCTAAAGCTTCAGCATATCTTCTTGAGTTGATACCCGCTCCTGAACCCATTGCCTTATCTCACTGTTTGTCTTTATGCATATTGCGGATAAAAAATGAGGCTATAATTCTCTTAAAAGGCATTTTGTTTAAAGCAACTCCCATATCGAATCCTGCTATTTTACCCCATAAACTAATCAGTTTATCAGAATCATAATTGGGCTTTGTATTTTCTATTTCAAAAAGTGTTGATTGCTCTATTTTTCTAAGGAAATTCTCGTAGACTTCTTTATACTCAGCGTCCAACTCTATGTTATCAAAGGTTTCTGAATATGCTATTTTACAGATTTTTTATACACTAATTCTTTTAATTAAACACTTACCTTTAATTTACAAATTTCAATCCTTTTTAGACTAATTCGTTATTATTCATATACATTGTTAGTGGCTGAAAATTCTTCCCTTGGTATCAATTCCCCACCAATGATTACCGTTTCAATATTATTATACGCGTTTATGTTTTTCAGGGGATTCGACTTTAAAATAAGTAAATTGGCTTTTTTCCCCTTTTCTACTCCTCCATATAATGTTTCTAAATGAAAAGCCTTTGCATTGTTAAAAGTTGCTGCTTTAAAAATCGCATCTAATGAAATCCCAGCTTCAAACATATGTTTCATTTCCAAAAAACCATTATAACCTGGAGGATTCGTAAACATGTTCATTGCTGGAGTATCAGAACCAAAAATAAAATTTGCATCACGTTCAGCTAAAAATTTAGAAACAATATTCAATCTTGATTTATATAAAATATAAAGCGCTGGCCACATGTCTTTGTCATTAACATGATTACCCTTCATTGCATTATAAGCCGACGGATTTGTTCTTTTAAGAAAATCTGAACGTCCTAGAATTTTTTTACGACCCCAATCTCCTTCTTCAGATTTGAGAATCTCCAAATACCTCTTGGGATAAATATGTTTCAAATGATCGTCTGAAATCATCTTCTTCGAAATTAAATCCTGTTCTCCAGTAATTGCTCTAAATGTAAGTTGGTACCCTAATTGCTTTTGCGCAATTTCTTGTAGGACTTCTTTATGCTCTTCAGTTAATACTAGATTATTGAGTTCTTCTCCAAAATTATCAGTCCAATTCCATAATCCATGAGCAAAAATTTGGATTCCAGCATTAAGTCCCATTTGGTGACCTTCTATTGAAGGCGCATGCATAAGTACTGGTATATTTTGCTTTTGAGCTTCTTTAACTAAATCTGAAATAATATCCTTACTTGGTTTTGCCCAACTTACCTGTAAACCAGAAGCCTCATCTTCATAAACTATTTTTACGCCAATACCGTTTTGAGCTTTAATATCATCAATAATTCTTTTTGGCGTATGTTCATTAAGATTAATGCTATCAGGAAAAGATATTCCTTTATTGTATTTATCATGCAAAAATGATGATTGATAACGACTCTCAAGAGATGATTCTTGCATTTCCATTTCAAAATCATTCATTACTTTCACCTGATTTCCACAGGTAAATATATCTGGGTGGTACGGGCTATTTTTAATTTTAGTGACTAATTCAGGATAATAATTATTCACATCCACAAGGGTCGTAAACCCTTGATACAGATAACTTTTTGGAAGTTGCTCAAAATAGGCATCTACTAATTCGGGATATTTATTTTTCAACTTTCCATTGAATCCAGCAGTATTGGCAAGATGAACATGAGAATCAATTAAACCAGGAATTAAGAATTTTCCGGTTCCATTTATTTCTACCAGGTTATCTGATACTTTTGGTTTTTCATTACCAACATATTTAATTTTATCTCCTTTAATTAATACATAACCAATAGTACTAGTTACGTTTCCGAAGCTTGTAGAAATAATTGTAATGTCTGAAATTAGCGTGTTTTTTTCATTGTCTTGTGCAGTGCAACTTAAACAACTCATTGCTACTATTAGTAGTATATAAACCTTTGAGATTATATAAACTTGGGATTTGTTCTGATTTTCCATTTTAGTAATTATACTTATATCTGTGTGCATTTTTTGATTATAGTTTCATTTTAACAAGTATTTATTTACTTATATCAATTACAACTTTACCTGCAGCCCTATCTAACTAGCTACTTTAAAACCGTTTTGAAATCAATTTATCTAATTCCAAATCTGTCTGCTACCGCGGATAAGAATCCGATGGAAATTACAAATCGTAAAAAAAGCTTCGTTATTTTATTTTTCATTTTTCTTAGTTTTTACTTTTCAAATTTCTTAAAATTACATAATTATAAGTTCGGATATGTAAATTAGAACAAGTTCTTAGGTTCTATTCATTAATTTTGCACTTCGAAAATGATCCAATTATGAAATTCCTAAAATCTATAATACTTGAATTTTTTTCTCACGAAAAAAAGAAATGACATGACCGAAAACAATTTGAATTTAGTTCGAACATACGAATCAGCAAACCAAATGAATGCGATTGCCATGACTGATTTTCCAGAAATTGGTAAAGTGATTGATTGCTTAAAAATGATAAAAGTTCCGGTGCCTCGCCCTAAAGAGGAAGAGGTTGCGATAAAAATGTCTGCTTCCGCTTTATATGCAGATGAGCTGTATGCTGCACAAGGCACCGCTTTAGGTCGATTTTTTGGACCGAAAGTGGTTTCAGAATCCGAGCCATACATTATGGGGGCATCCGCAGCTGGCATAATTGTAGGACTAGGCGAAAAAGTCACCAATTTATCTATTGGACAAGAAATAATTGTAATTACAAGTCAAACCCCAGCACATGGAGTATGGTCAGAATACTGTTGCCTAAAACAAGAACGCATAATGCAAAAACCAGAGGCTTTTTCATTTGTTGAAGCAGCAGGAACCAAAATGCCGGCCTGTGTCTCATGGGGAGCAATTTGTCACGGTAAAATCAAAAAAGGTGATCGCACGTTGGTTATAGGAGCCTCCGGTGGTCTTGGAATTATGGCAGTACAATATCTCAATTCCCTTGGCGCTCAGGTAACAGGTGTTTGTAGTGGAAAAAATGCAGAAATGGTACTTGCTCATGGTGCCGATGAAGTGGTCGATTACAC
>CAZPHF010000036.1:0-26268 GCA_964586115.1 uncultured Flavobacteriaceae bacterium
CCGGAACGCCTTTACCTGATACATCGCCAACAGCAAAATAAATATGGTTTTCATCTAAAAAATGAAAATCATAAAAATCTCCACCCACTTCTCGTGCGGGTATGAGATTAGCGTAAATATCGATTTCTTTTCTTTCAGGAAATGCAGGAAAATTTAAAGGTAACATACTCATTTGTATATCTTTGCCTACATTTAACTCAGTCTCCATCCGTTTATTAGCCTTAAGTAGAATTGCCTCATCCTTTTTCCGCTTTGTAATATCTCGAATAATGCCACTAAAATTCATATCATTTATACCCTCCCACATTGATAAAGCCAAACTTACTGGGAAAATTGTTTTGTCTTTCTTTTGACCTTCCATTTCAATGATACTGCCTATGGCTCTTTTTTGACCACCCATCAACACTCTTTCCATTCCTGCATGATGGCCCTTATGGTATTTTTTAGGGATGATAAGATCCAGGTTCTGACCTATTGCTTCATCTTCTGTATAGCCGAATATTTTTACGGCAGCTGGATTCCACGATTCTATAATACCATTTTTATCAGCTGAAATTATCGCATCAATAGCACTAGAAGTTATGGAGCGAAATCTGTTTTCAGAAGCTTTAATTTTTTCTTCCGCGTCCTTGTGGTCTGTAATGTCTCTTCCAATACCTATTAGTCCTGCCAGTTCACCATCTCCAGTGAAATAGGGTGTTTTTAAAGTTTCAACCACCTTGCGTTTCCCATCATGTTGCACATTTACAGATTCGAAAAGCTCAGAAGATGCTGATTTTAGGATGTTATCATCATCTTTCAGATGTTTATGTGCCCTTTCAGTTGGTAAAATATCCAAATCTGTTCTTCCTATTAAATCTTTGTTGTCCAGGCCAATATGTTTTTCAAAAGCTTTGTTGGCTCCAACATATTTTTTATCTATATCCTTATAAAAAATAATATCTGGAATCGCATTGATCAAGATTTTTAAAAAGGCCTTTTCTTCGTTTAATTCTTTAGTCCTCAATACAACCCTTTCCTCAAGTTGATCTTTGGCTTTTATCAAAGCTGTATTGGCTTTTTCTCCTAATTCAAGTGAAAATAGAATAGCAAATATCATAAGCATGACCAATCCGGTGAATACACCCAATACGGTAAGTCGCATGGTGGCAAAAGTAGCTTCTCCCTCCTCAACGTCTATTTCTGATGTCAAACCCAAACCCAATTCAGCATCCCATAACCAAGACCCAAAAACAGGTACTCCTCTGTAATCTCGGTATCCAGACATGTTTGTACCTGATCTACCTTTGATTGCATCAGCTGCCATTAAGGTGAGTGGTTGTTCATCTCTTGGAGTATCTGATCGATATCCGGCGAACATATTTCCACCCGGATCTCTTATTTCGAGCTGAAGTATATCTTCCTGATCATAAGATATCAAGCCAATGTTTCTTAATTCAGATTTGAAGCGGCTTTCGGAAAGAAGTCGCCCATTTTGGTCAAAAACATAACTCTCGCCAGTCATGCCCATCCTGCTTAGTTGCATAACTCTTGAAAATCCAAGGGTTGGGTCAATCCGAATGGCTAAGGCAGCCAGAATTTCCCCGGTGGCACCTTCTACAACGGGCGTAACGAAAAAGATTGTTGGAGGTTTGCTCAGATTACCCTTGTTTTCTGGTTCATCAAGGTGCACATCAGATTCAATAGGAGGAATAAAAACCGAATTTCCTTCGAAAACCTTATCCATTAAATCTGGTCTTTCATTGTAAATGATGTTTGAAATACCAATATTTTCATTTCTTGAAGAGGCCAGGTTGAGATACTCTTTATCGATAATGAAAAATCCTACACTTTGAAGAGGTCCTTGGTATTTATCATAAAATGCTCTTAATTTAGCTAAGGCATCAGAAGATAGTAATGCATTTTTATCTTTTGAGATGGTTAAAATTTCTTTGGTGGCTTCAACAAGAACTGGATCTCTTCCAAATTCCTTTAGAATTAACTTGTGACCATCAACCCAGGTTTTTAACCTTTCATGTGTATTTTCCAAAGTCATTTCCAGTTCAATTTCCAGGTCATTTAGAATTTCATTCTTATTATGCTCCATGGCCAACCATCCCAAAAATGATATAACAAACAAGATCAATAAGGTTCCCAATATCGTAATGACTCGAAACCTTTGGGATCCAATTTCCAGGACTATTTCTTCTTTGACTATTTTTTTAAAAAAATATCTTATTGCATAATGACCAATAACAAACAAGACAATAATAGCAGCGATGCTTTTAAATATTAAAGAGGTGAAATTAATAGCATCTTCATTTTCAATAGTATCCGTGGTAATCCATTTATTACGTAGGTCATTCATTTCATCTATGGATACATTCTCTAAACCTTTTTGCAGAATATTTTTTAAAATAATGTGCTTCTTATTTACGGCTATTTGAAGTGGAGGTAAATTCATTTTATCCAGTTGAACTTCTGAGGAAATCTGTAGATTAGGTATAAAATTTCTTTCCCTATAATACGAAACCACACCTATACTTTCTACAAATCCGTCTACTTCTCGGGTAGACACCTTCATCAAACCTTCTAATACTGATCTTACTGGAACCGTTTTGATGTGAGGATAATTTTTTTCCAATTCAGACGTAATGGCAAACCCCTCCTTGACCGCAATTTTTTTATTTGAAAGATCATGAATAGAATTTATTGTATCTAGAACATTGGTGACCAATACACTTGGCTGGATGTAATAACTTGAAGTAAATTCCATATACCTACTTCTATCATCATCTTTATATACGGCAGGTAATATTTGAATCTCATCTTTTTTGAAGCCATCAAGAATCTCATTCCAAGTACCATTGACAAACTGAATATCCAATCCGGTTTTTTGTGCGATAAGTTCGATCAAGTCTATAGAAAAACCAGCAGGACGTTGTTCGTCATCTACAAAATCAAAAGGGGGCCAATCTGTTTCATTGGCAACATTCAAAGTTTTCTGTGAAGCGATCCAATCACTTTCTTCAGTAGTTAATGATATGCCTTTTTCCTGAGCCCTTAATTTTGAACTGAAAATTAACAGAAACAAGATTGACAGTAAAGTAAGTTTCAATGTATACGAAGTTTTCATCTTATATTTAATATAAATTGATTTCATAAAATTCTACGATCAAAAATAATAACCGAAATTGATGTTCAGTCTGGAGTTCCAATCCTGATCTTCCGGATGTTCCAATCCAATTCCCGGTCCTCCTGAGAACCACATATTTTGACCAAAAATGTAGTCAAAGTAGGCGTATAACCCCCTTTTGATCAGGGTAGTTCCAAGTACAATTTGTTTTGAGTTGCTACCATAACCCTTTTTAGGATTTACCATACTCATATTGATATATAATTTGATTTTATCAAGATACTTTCCGTCAATATTTATTTCATTCGCCACATTAAATGTGTATACGTTTGCCTTGGAGTTTACCAGAAAAGGAAACATAAAAGCACCGAATTGTACCGTCTCTTCACTAACATCATCAGGGTTTTTTGGATTATATTCATAGTCTATCCATTGAAAGTGCAGGTTCCAATTTTTATAAAATAAATTATTATGCAGGGCAATGGCGTGTCTGTTTCCTTTTTCCTTTGTTGTTTTATTATATAGCTGACCAGCTTCAATGGATGCACCAAACTTCATCAATAAGTCTTCATTTAGATTCCATTTATAAACTGACCTGAAGTTAAATTGATTGATTTCTTGATTTGTCTGAATGTCATCCGTTACAAGATCAAAAGAATACCTACCATATCGTTCAGAGTCTATATATTCTGGATTTTTGTAAAAGGCCCCCTGAATATTCCACAATTCACTATTGTATATAAATTTAATTCCGGTATCATAGTCATCTTCAAAGCCTAAGTAATAAGTTGCATTAAACCAAAAACTATGTGACGAGTAAGGTAGAATACCAAAAGGTACCTGATGTATACCAATCTGTATCGATGAATGATCGGTCAAATGATATCCAAAATACCCATGATGGATCGCATTAAAACTTCCATACCATCGATATTCAACCGATAAAAATATATCCTTGTAATCGATATCGGCATTTAGCCTAAACAATTCAAATTCAAAATCACCCAGCCTGTCCATATTTTCTTCGTCGTAATTTCTCCATGAATAATTAAGACGAAGGGCCCCTCCAATTTTAATTTTGGGAAGAGGCTTTAAACTATCTCGATTGGGGTTTTTTATATCAGCGTTTAAAACATCATTTAAAAAATTATTCCCTCCATTTTCTAAGTCATTTATAGTGTTTTTATCCTGATTTTCTGAAGGGTTTTGCGCATAACTTTTACCAATTACCAAACCTAAGATCAGTATGGAGAGGAAAATGTTTTTATGCAACAATATTCTCATAGATTCATTAGTATGTATGAATTATATCACGGATAGGTCCGTTTGAATTCAGTTCAGCATGAATTATTGCGACCAGAACTTCAAGTCACAAGCAACACAGATTATTTTCCTAATTCAATTGACGGGCTTATATGGAGCTATATCAATATGCCACGACCTATAACAACTTTTGAGAATAAACAAAGCCTTGTGAAAGTTGAAGTTGAAAGTTGATTTCATTTTGGCAATGAATATAAAATTCATATTTTTTGGAGAAGGACTCACATCTAAAGATAGCAAATTTTATTAACTATCTGCCAATCAACAATTAGTCGTTCTTGGAATAGTTATTTTTTGTTGGAATTATGAATAGAGTATTTTAAGGAAGAGTACCAGGACTTGTGTTGTCATGGGATAGGTTAGTATGCTGCAAAATTGTATCTTTCAGAGAATCAATAAAAGTAAGATGATAATAATCTGGGCCGCACTTGGTATTTTGATGTTTATGACAGTTTTATGGCTGATCAGCATTTATTTAAAAAATGTCAGCATCGTGGACAATTTTTGGGGTATTGGATTTATCCTTGTGACCTTTATATATTGTTGGCAATGTGAAGTTTTATATACCCGTACAATACTCATGATGGTTCTTGTCACGATTTGGGGACTGCGTTTATCAATATATCTGACCTATCGCAATTATGGTAAAGGAGAAGATTATCGCTATCGTGAATTTAGACGTACTTATGGACCAAAGCGCTATTGGTGGTTTAGCTTTTTTCAGGTGTTTATGCTTCAAGGAGGGCTCATCCTGATCATATCGCTTCCATTATTGGGGATAGTCCTAAAGACTAATAATGATGTATTGAACCTATTCGATTTCATTGGCCTCTTTGCATGGAGCCTTGGCTTTGTATTTGAAACAGTAGGTGATTATCAGTTAGCTTCTTTTAAACGCCATGCTGAAAACAAAGGAAAACTATTGACTAAGGGTCTTTGGCGCTATACCAGGCATCCCAATTATTTTGGAGATACGGCTGTATGGTGGGGTTTTGGATTCTTTGCGATTGCTTCAGGAGCCTATTGGTATAGTTTGGGTTCCCTTTTGATGACTTATTTGATTGTGAAGATATCAGGGGTGGCCTTGCTGGAAAAATCTCTTCAACAGGTCAAACCAGGATATGAGGATTATGTTAAGACAACAAGTAGCTTTTTCCCTTGGTTCCCTAAACAAAAATCCTAATGGACTTTCTTATCAAACATATCTGGTTCATTCTCTTTGCATTTTGGGGATTGCCACTGACTTATTATAGGAGTCGGTTTCGGAAAATCGTCTATCAAACCGATCATTGGTTGATAAACATTCAACCCAAGTTTATTAGAGAGATCAAAGCATTATTAGGCTTGTATCATCCTGATCATCCTAATTTTATACGGCAACGTAACTTTTACAGATTCTATTTGCTTATTTATCTAATACTCTTTTTGTGTTATCTAAATTTTAAATAACCCTGCCAGAATATCTTCACTTAAAATCAGAGAATTAGAGTGTTCTTAATTGAAATTTAATAGATTTTCTATTGCTTCTAGTGAAACCCTTTCTCGTAACATTTTCATTCGTTTTTTAAAAAATTTACGTTGAAGTTTGGTTCCGTTTATTTTAATATTTCGGCGGAACCTTTTAAACACAACGATGCTGTGCGCAGAAGTGGTTGGATTGTAGGGATCTATTTGTAGTAAAAAACTATTAATGAATCGTTTCCAGCCAAGCGCAGATAAATCACTTGATGTAATTGTTTGCTTGGTTAAATTCCGAAAGAATTTAGGCCTAAGAGAGGTGTTGTAAATCGCAATTTGATTCAGATCATTTTGACTAAAAAAATTGATAAGAATATGTTCTATTTTTTCATAGGTTTCCTTTTTCTTCACAAAAATATGAGTTCCTTTATTCGAATTAAAAATGAAGGGTTTATATGACAAATTTGACTCCAGATAGCTACTGAGCAAATCTTGCTTGCGCCTATTCAAAAACAATGTTTGACATTTATTCCTTGGTTTTAAAACGATACAGCAAACCATTTTATAAATTTTTAAATAGGGTGTTAGAGGTAGGTAGGTAAGTTTAAAATTAAGCATTCTGATGTTCATCAGAATGCTTAATTTTATTTGGATAAAATCATTTCAGATCAAAACGATCAAGGTTCATTACCTTGCTCCAGGCAGCGACAAAGTCTGTTAAAAACTTCTCTTGTGAGTCCTCACATCCATAAACTTCAGCAAGTGCGCGAAGTTCAGAGTTTGAACCGAAGATAAGATCGACACGGGTACCTGTCCATTTGATAGAACCTGTCTTACGATCACGACCTTCAAATACCTCCTGTGAATCAGAATTTGCATTCCAGGTGATACCCATATCAAGTAGATTGACAAAGAAGTCATTTGTTAGTGCTCCGGAACGCCTTGTAAATACACCGTGTTGTGAATGGTCATAGTTTGTATTCAAAACTCTCATACCACCAACTAAAACTGTCATCTCAGGTGGAGTTAGGGTCAATAGTTGTGATCTGTCAACCAGCATTTCTTCTGCCGATGCTCTGTGTTTTGGCTTAAAGAAATTTCGGAACCCATCGGCAGCCGGTTCAAGGGCAGCAAATGATTCCACATCAGTTTGTTGTTCAGTGGCATCTGCGCGCCCAGGTGTGAATGGTACAGTCATTGTGTGACCGGCATTCTTAGCCGCTTGCTCAATACCTGCACAACCACCAAGAACAATCAAGTCAGCCATAGAAACCTGTTTTGAAAAGTTTTTTTGAATAGACTCCAGTGTTTCCAATACATTTGACAATTGAACCGGGTTATTCACTTCCCAACTCCTTTGAGGCTCCAGACGAATGCGCCCGCCATTAGCTCCACCTCGTTTATCAGAGCCACGGAACGTTGAGGCAGATGCCCAAGCAGTCGAAACCAACTGAGAGACAGATAGGCCTGAAGAAAGTATCATCGCCTTTAGATCTGCAATATCTTTGTCATTAATCACTTCATGCGTCACGGCTGGAATAGGATCTTGCCAAATCATCTCTTCATTAGGTACTTCAGAACCTAAGTAGAGTGCAACAGGCCCCATATCGCGGTGTGTAAGTTTGAACCAAGCACGAGCGAAAGCATCAGCAAACTCAACCGGATTCTCGTGAAAACGCCTTGAAATTGGTTCATAGATAGGATCCATTTTAAGGGCCATATCCGCAGTAGTCATCATCAGTTCTTGGGTATTTGAAGGATCACCGGCTGCCGGTGCTCTCCTCGCATTCGAAGCTGCTGTAGGGGTCCATTGATGGGCTCCTGCAGGGCTCTTTGTCAATTCCCAGTCATAGCCAAGCAGTACATCAAAATATTCATCGTTCCATTCTGTTGGGTTGGGAGTCCATGCCCCTTCTACACCACTTGTAATGGTATCGTCACCATGTCCACTTCCAAAAGTATTTTTCCAACCTAAACCTTGCTCTTCAATACTTGCACCAGCAGGTTCTCTTCCTACATACTTATCTGGATCGGCAGCACCGTGAGCTTTCCCAAAAGTATGCCCTCCGGCAACAAGCGCAACAGTCTCTTCATCATTCATAGCCATTCGGCCAAAAGTTTCACGTATATCTATAGCCGATTTAAGTGGGTCAGGATTGCCATTTGGGCCTTCCGGGTTTACATAAATAAGCCCCATCTGTACCGCTCCTAGAGGGTTTTCAAGTTCGCGATCACCTTCATAACGTTTATCACCTAACCAATCCGTTTCAGTACCCCAGTAAACATCTTGTTCAGGTTCCCAAACATCTTCACGCCCACCGGCGAAACCGAAGGTCTCGAAGCCCATAGATTCAAGAGCGCAATTACCGGCCAGAATCAACAGGTCTGCCCATGATAATTTGTTTCCATATTTCTGTTTGACCGGCCAAAGTAATAGGCGGGCTTTATCTAAATTACCATTATCTGGCCAACTATTGAGAGGTGCAAAACGCTGGCTTCCCGAACCTCCGCCACCTCGACCATCCTGAATTCGGTAGGTACCGGCGCTATGCCAGGCCATCCTGATAAAGAAAGGTCCGTAGTGACCATAATCGGCAGGCCACCAATCTTGCGATTTGGTCATCAGTTCATATAAATCGTTTTTCACAGCTTTTAAATCTAGTTTTTTAAATGCTGTAGCATAGTCAAAATCTTCACCCATCGGGTTTGACTTTGTAGAGTGTTGTCGAAGAATGTTCAAATTCAACATGTTTGGCCACCAATCGCGGTTTGAGGTGCCACCCCCTGCAGTGTGCTTAACAGTGCCACTATGAAATGGGCACTTACTTTCGTTATTATCCATTTTAATATATTTGAAGTTTTAAAGCCTTAAGGTACTTAACTTATAATAAAATTTCTGCGAATAAGCTTACTTTTTATTTATGAGGTTATAAATAAAATTGATGATTCCATTTTAGAGCCCGGAATTTAGAGTATGATCCCTCTATTATTGAAAAATTAAGAGATACAGAAAATCTTGAGAGGAATATCAATTTGATTCTCTTTTTCCATCTCAAGAAAAATGACTTCTCCACCTTCTCCTTAAAGCTTAGCAGATTGCAGTCCTAATATTTTTTTCTTAACTACTCCTCTTAAAAAGAGGAATTGGACAATTAATTTAAATGGCCAAATTAGGAAATCTATTATATTACTTAATTAGTTCATTTTGGGTCATGACATTATAGTTTAATGCCGTTATAATTTAATTTTTCACAAATTTGATTGACAGATGTCATATGAAGTTTGATTGAACTTATAACTTTGGCTTTTCAAACAAGAATATATTTGAACTGAAAGATTTCATCTTTTAGTTCAAATTTTCTTTAAATGTTTAATGTATTAATTTAAGACTAGGTCTTATATTTGTAAATTAATCAAAACAATGAATCAAGCTTCCAACCAGCGAATAGCATTAAGCATCTATTTCATGCTGCTCGGCTTTTTTTTTGCTTCCTGGGCATCCAGAATCCCTTCCATTAAAACTAATTTTAATTTTGATGAAGCTGATTTGGGAAATCTTTTGCTTGTCATGCCAATTAGCTCATTGATAGGTCTTCCAATCTCTGGATGGCTTGTTTCAAAATTCAATAGCAGAATACCCCTGTTGGTTTCCTTTATTATCTTATCCTTATCCCTACTGATTATCGGTTTTGCTGCAAATATTGAACAGTTGATAGTTGGTGTTGCCCTGTTCTCCTTTTGCACTCGTATCGCAAATATTTCTGTAAATACGCAATCGTTAACCTTGCAAAAGCAACGTGAAAAAAAAATTATAGGATCATTTCATGGGCTTTGGAGTCTGGGAGGTCTGTCGGGAGCTTTATTCTCTACCTTAATGGTTCAAGCAGGTGTTAAGATGGAAGATCATTTATTATATGTGAGCCTTTTTGGCCTGGCCTTGGGAATCCTTTCGTATCCGTTTCTGATTGCCAGAGATAAATCCGAAATTGGAAATAAATTGATTATAGGCAAACCCGATAAGTATATCCTGTATTTAGGCTTAATGGTGTTTTTCGGTGCCCTATGTGAGGGAGGAATGTTTGATTGGAGTGGTGTCTATTTTAAAGAAGTCGTAGGAGAGGAGATCTTCACATTGGGTTACCTGATCTTTATGGCCTTTATGGCTTTTTCAAGGTTCTATTCAGATCGATTGACAGATCGTATTGGAATGCCCAAAACATATATTTTAGGAGCTTCAATCGTTACCTTCGGCATGCTAATAGCGATCATTTTCCCTTCCTTTTGGCCTGTTTTGATTGGATTTTCCCTGGTGGGGATAGGAGTTGCTGCAGTATTTCCTATGACCTTTGCTCTTGCAGGCAGTTCAAAAAAATATTCTCCCGGGATGGCCATATCCATTATATCTACCTATGGTATCGCTGGAATGCTCATCGGACCTCCATTAGTTGGTTATGTGGCCCATGTAGTGGGTTTGCAATATGCATTTATATTATTTATTCTTTCAGGTCTCATGCTTATACCTTTGTCTCATTTGTTCTTTAAACTAAAAAGTGAGTAATCCTAAGAATTGAAAAGCGCTATTCCATAGCGTTACACAATATCTGTTTATAAAGTATTTTTTTGACAAGGGGTAAAGAATTAATGTATGATCAGGCTTTAAAAGAAATTAAAGCTCTGATGGTCTTAATTGACATAGAATTAGATTCGTAACCTACTTGTACTTATTAAGTTAATTTTTTTTACTTTTGTGATAAAGACCTTTGAATTTGAACATATATGCGACGCCTTCAATGAAATTTCAACATTGTATCGTAATGATCCTGTTGGTTTTTTTATCATGTCAAAGTGATGAGGAACCAAGCATATTGAATTTGGAATCGCCAAATGATCCTATCCTTAATGATCCTGCGGTTGAGCAAGAAATCCCTTTTACCGTGACAATTGATGAGAGTGATTTGAGCATACTTCCTGAGGATACGGGTGGAAGCCACAAGGCAGTGGAAAAAAATAGTACAGCAGCTCCTTTCGGTTATTATGTATATACACCAGAGGGTTATGAGGAAACAAATCACGATTATCCTTTGCTTATTTTTCTTCATGGATGGAATCCAAATCTAGGTAATGAGCCCCTTGAAAATGTCTTAAATTCTGGACCTCCCAGATTAATTGAGAGAAACCAATGGAACCCTAAATTTCCTTTTATTGTGGTATCGCCTCAGTTGACCAGCAACTATTGGTCAACAAATAAAACCCATGCTTTTATTGAATATTTGATGGATACATATAAGGTTAATAAAGACCGTATCTATTTAACTGGCTTGAGTTTAGGAGGAGGGGGTTGTTGGTATTATGTTGGGGAACAGGCTGATAATTATGTGGCTGCGATTGTACCAATAAGCGCCTCGGGAAAAGAAAGTCTTGTAGATAATTTACGCAAGGTTCCTGTGTGGGCATTTCACGGAGGTCTTGACACAACTGTAAAGGCTTATGAAAATTTTGGATCTGTTCCTATGGTTGAAGCTATAAATGCCACAGATCCTTTGGTAAAAGCCCGGGTGACGGTTTATCCCGCTGCTGCTCATAATGCCTGGTCCATGACATACGATGGTACCGGTCAGAAATGGAGCAATCAAAGGCATGATCGTTTTGAGATGGATATCTATGAATGGATGTTGGCCTATAAGAAAAGTGATCAGCAATGATTGATCACTGTTCCTGTATCCTGTTTTTAAGCGAATTCTTTTCTTTATCCATCGTAATAACAACTTATTTTTTTATTTTAGACAAATAAGCAAAATCGATATGAACAGACGAGAACTACTTAAAAAATCTGCGCTTGCTTCTCTTGGACTAAGCCTTTCAACGGGATTATTGATCTCACTTGAAAGTTGCTCTAAGTCAAGACCAACATCAGATCAGCCCATATATTTGAATGAAGAACAGTTTGATACGATTTGGCAGATGGCAGAATTGATACTTCCGCAAACAAATTCTCCAGGAGCTCACGAGGCAGGAGTTACTCCTTTTATAGACCAATTGTTCGGTCAGTATATGGAAGAAGAAGAAAAGATTAAATACGAATCTGGATTGAAGGAATTTCTTAAAAATTGTCAGGATGAATACGGAAAATCATTTGTTGCTCTTGATAGGGAGCGGCAAGCAGTTTATTTGAAGGTTCTGGATACTGCCGAGCATGCTGATTCTTTTTTTAGATCCTTCAAGCAAATCATTTTATGGGCCTATTTCACTTCAGAGACTGGGATGAAAAGCATGAATTATTTACCTGTTCCGGGCAGGTATAATGGTTGTATAAGTATTGATAGTACTGAAAAGAATCTTGTAGGTAATCGATAAGATTTTTAAACACATGGAAACAAATAGATTTGATGCAATAGTAATTGGTTCAGGTATGTCTGGAGGATGGGCAGCCAAGGAATTTACCGAAAAAGGAATGAAAACCCTGGTGTTGGAAAGGGGAAGGCAGGTTGAACATATCAAAGATTATCCCACAACGAACATGGCGCCTTGGGAGTTTGAATTTAGAAAAAAACCTTCAAAAGAAACAAGAGAAGAATATCCGATTCAAAGTCAGGTATATGCTTTTAATGAGGCTACCAAGCATTTTTTTGCCAGTGATAAAAAGCATCCTTATACCTATCCTCCGGATAAACCTTTTAGATGGTTAAAGGGATTTCAGGCAGGAGGAAAAAGTTTGATTTGGTGGAGGCAATCCTACAGATTGAGTGAAATGGATTTTGAGGCGAATGCAAAGGATGGTCATGGGGTTGACTGGCCTGTTCGATATAAAGACATAGCCTCTTGGTATGATTATGTGGAAGAATACATAGGAGTAAGTGGTAAAAATGAAGGTCTTCAGCAATTACCTGATGGCAAGTTTTTAAAACCAATGGAGATGAATTGTGTAGAGGAGCATTTGAAAGAATCTCTCGTACAACATTTTGATGGTCGGACAATGACCATTGGAAGAACGGCCCATTTAACAGAACGGCATAATGAACGGGGACCTTGTCAGTATCGCAATATGTGCGAAACGGGATGCCCCTTTAGTGGTTATTTCAGCAGTGTAAGTGTTACGCTTCCAGCGGCTCAAAAAACAGGGAATATGACGTTCAAGCCACATGCTGTTGTTCATTCTATTATTTATGATGAAAAGCAAGGCAAAGCAACGGGAGTTCGCGTCATGAATGCAGAAACCAAAGAAACTACTGAATATTTTGCAAGAGTTATTTTTCTGTGTGCTTCTACTTTGCCGAGTACACAGATTATGTTGAATAGTATTTCAGATAGTTTTCCGAACGGTATAGGCAATTCCAGTGGTACATTGGGCCGCCACTTGATGGATCATTATAATATTGTAACAAGTGCGAGGATAGATGGCTTTGAAGATGGATACTACAACGGACACAGACCTAATGGTATTTACATTCCAAGATTTCAGAATCTCCAAAACAAGGAGGAGGATTATTTTAGAGGTTTTGGTTTTCAGGGTGGTGCCAGTCGAGCTGGATGGGAAAGAGGAAATTATATGGAAGGCATGGGCGCTGAATTTAAGGACAGTCTTCGAAAACCCGGTCCATGGTATGTTAACTTAAGTGGCTATGGTGAATGTCTTCCCTATTATGATAATAAGGTTGAGCTGCATTCTGAGTTAACTGATGAGTGGGGTATGCCCTTATTGCATATCAGTTGTGAACTGAAAGAAAATGAAAAAATGATCATGAAGGCCATGAAGATTCATGGTACTGAAATGATGGAAAAGGCAGGTGGTCTTGATATCCGGCATTCAGAGCCTGAGGATTGGATCTTTGGAGATGGAATTCACGAAATGGGAACTGCCCGTATGGGTAAAGACCCAAAAACCTCAGTGCTGAACAAATGGAATGCTTGTCACGATGTTCCTAATTTGTTTGTGACAGATGGCTCATTTATGACCTCCTCAGGTTGTCAGAATCCTTCTCTTACTTATATGGCATTTACGGCTCGTGCCGCAAATTATGCAATAGAGCAAATGAAAAAAGGGGTTTTATAATAAATAAGTAGTTGCTTATACCCTGTAAAAATCACCCCGCCAGGTTTTAATCGATTTTTTGATTTCTTTCTCGGTTAATTTCTCTTTAACAGCCCTTTCTGCCAGGGAAATAAATTCTTCATCTGAGGCGAATCTTAAACCTATGATCTGACGTATAGTTAAGTCTTTTGGTAAGGTTTCTTTTGTAAGAAGAAAATACCTGAAATTCTCTTCCGCACGTATGACCCTATCTTGGGCTTTAAGCGCAAATATTCTTGCATAAAAAGTAGTAAAGAGCAGTATAACAGAACCAAAGGTTATTAAGGATGCAGAATAAAGTCCCTCATGAGAGGTCTTGACCAAATTAACAATTGATCCAATGACCAATATCAAAGAACCCAATAGTGCAAAAAAATGATATCCTGGAACAAAACGTGAATGATTGCTGAAATTTTGATTTTTCATGACTTGTATTTTAAATTTATTTTTTGAAGAAATTATTCGTTTAAAATCTATGTTCAAGTTAGTTCAATTTTTTTATTAAAAATCCAAAACACTTTCATTATTGTTTTTAATAAATTATTTCGTTCAAGAGAAGATGCTGTATAAGTCTGGAAAAAGTCGCCTGGTCTCGTTTTGACGTTGATCACTTAGAGTGAATTCTGAAGGCACTCATGGGATCATATTCTAAAGGTGCCTTTCTAATAAAATATTATAAACATTTTAAACACCTGATAATCATAGTTATACATATAATTTCTTTAATAACTTATAATAATTATTATTGTGTGCCTTTTTCTGCTGTATTATATTTAGGCTCAGGAAGATAGTATAAATACATTATTCAATTATACATGAAAAATTATGTAACGCTAATATTAGCAATGACGGTGGTTTTTGTTTATGGACAAAATTCTCCGGGACAATATACCGTGAAAAATGCCAAGATTAATACCCAGAGTTCTGATTTTGGAACTGCTTTTTTTGGAAAGGATAAAGTTGTTTTTGCCTCACCTAAGCAAGGCTTTACTTTGAACAGAGAAGAAAACACAAGTCAGCCTTTTCTGGATTTGTACATAGGTGAAGTAACTGAAGATGGTCAAATTGTCAAAAAGCAAAAATTACAGGGTGATATCAATTCAAAGTACCACGAGGGTATGGTGTCGTTTACCAAAGACATGAAAACAGTTTATTTCAGTGCAAATAATTATGTGAAAAAGAAAAAGAATAAAAAGAAAAGTAAAAGTACCAAGTATCTTCAGTTATTTAAGGCGAGTGTTACTGAAGATGGAGAATGGACCAATTTGATATTACTGCCTTTTAATGGAGAAAAATTTTCATCTGGGCATCCTGTGTTAAACAAAGATGACAGTCAACTCTACTTTGTGTCTGATCGGCCTGAGTCTATTGGTAATACTGATCTTTTTGTAGTTGATATTTATAAAGATGGATCCTATAGTCAACCAAGAAATTTAGGCCCCCAGATCAACACTAAAGATCGGGAGATGTTTCCATTTATAGGTACAGATAATGTTCTTTATTTTTCTTCAGATGGATATCCGGGCCATGGAGAGCTGGATGTTTATGCCAGTAAAATATTTGATACAACCGTGTCAGTACCTATCAATTTAGAGGAACCAGTCAATAGTGAGCATGATGATTTTGCCTATATCATTGACGATGAAAAGAGTAGGGGGTACTTTTCTTCTAATAGAGGAGGTGGCCATGGAGATGACGATATTTATTCGTTTGTCGCTTCACCTCCGATATATATACAGTGCGATCAGGCAATTGCCGGTGTCGTAAGAGATATGGAGACTCAGAATTTGGTGCCAGATGTTTTGATTATTTTATATGATGCCAAAGGAATAGAATTGCAATCTTTTATTTCCAGTAAAGATGAGGGGTCTTTCAGTTTTCAACAACCCTGTAATTCGACTTATACGATCAAAGGATATCTGGAAGGTTATTTAGTAGGAGAGCTTGACATTACAACAGTGAATGACCTCAATGCTGATCCAATTGAGATTACCCTTGACTTAATGTCAGATTCCAATAAAGAAAATAAGGTCATCGCAGATTTAAATTCGACAGAGGAAGAAGGTCAAATTACCGCTGCTGCGAAGGAAGAAGCAATAGCTTTTGCTTCCAAATCAGGGGAAGAAAATTCTCAAGAGCTACAAAAAAACAGTGAATTAGCAGTAAATACTTCAGCGACAAAAACGGCCGATACTAAAAATGCTGTGGCGGTAGGAACTGTCCCGGTTATAAAATCAGTAACAGAAACTCAAAGTGATGACACTAAAATTGTAACAACTCCTACGAATGCTGATGAGACTTCAACTTCAGTTACTAAGGTAAGTCCTCAGACTGAATTGCAAAAGTCAATTGCAATGGAGTCGAACTCCATTTTGGAAAATAGTGAAGCAAGTATGCTGCCACTTAATAGCGTAGAAAATTCTGTTGCTGCAGGTGCTGAGAATAAACAAACTCCATCTTCTTCAGTTACAGTTCCTGTTATGGTCTCCGCTGCTGAAAGTGATGACGCCGAGTCCAATGTTGGAGTTACTTCTGGATATACTGATGAGGCTGCAACTGCAGTTACTAAGGTAGATTCTCAGATTGAATCGCAAAAGTCAATTGCAATGGAGTCTAGCTCCAGTTTTGAAAATAGTGAAGCAAGTAAGCTTCCACTTAATAGCGAAGAAAATGCTGTCGTTGCTCTGGATTCAAAGAAAGATAAAGGCACTGCAATAACCGGAGATACTGATAAAAGGACAGTAGTTGAAACGGAAAAAGCCGATGAGGTCGTTGCCGCTAATACACTGAATAATCAGAAAGAGGTTCTAACTGCCGCCGCTGATGACAATCAAGAAGCTAAAGTACAAAAGTCAATTGCTATGAATATGTCTGAAGAAAGAAGCACCTCAGAAGATGCAGCAAGTGATTTTCAATCAAAAAGAACCGCTGATCAAATGATTCATATCAACACCATTTATTTTGATTATGATAAACACAATATTAGGTTTGATGCAAAAATTGAGTTAGAAAAAATTGCAGTGGTTTTAAAGGAAAATCCCGATACTAAAATTAAAGTAAATGCGCATACTGATATTCGGGGTAAAAAGGTTTATAATCTAAAGTTATCTAAAAATAGAGCTTATAGTACAGTTCAGTACCTTCTAAACAAAGGAATTGAAGAAGAGAGAATTTCGAGTGAGGGTCATGGAGAATCTCAAGTCGCTGAAAAATGCACAAAGGATAAACCCTGTAATGGCCTTCAGCACCAATTAAACAGGAGGTCAGAATTTTTAATTGTCGACAAATTCTCTGATGCTGTCGTTGCTCAATCCATGAATAAGGTTGTGTCAGGAAATTATGCTGTAAATGATAAGGTCTCTAATTCAGGGGCTTATTTGAATTATGATTTCAGTGATGAGAGAGAAGTGTATACGGTTCAGGTTGGGGCATTTAAAGGAAAGGTACAAACCGATAAATACAGCAAATTAACTGATTTATTCAATTACAGATATGATGATGGATTAAACAGGTATTATGCAGGTATATTTAAAACCTCTTCGGAAGCAAGAAGTTATATGAATAAGATGAGAAAACAAGGATTTAAGGATGCATTCGTTGTAGGTCTTAAAGGTAAGGACAGGTTTTAAAATATGTTTATCATAAAAAAGGCTCACGAAAACTAGTAATTTGTCGCACAGAATTATTTTAAATTGAGATTGTCTTTATGCGTTATTAAATTAACGGCGCCAATTAACAATTCGATAGTAAGACGTTCATAGTTTTCAATAACCTCTCCATCTAATTGTAGTAACCTTGGTTGGTCAAATACTATTTCGGCTTTAGTCGTTTGGATTACCTTACTTTTTTGCGAATCAAGGAATTTATCGTTAAAAGCGGCGAGTCCGGCTGCAATAAGAGAAATGGAATCTATCTTTTCAATTAAAACTATTTCAAATTTTCCATCCATGGGATTTCCTATGGTGTTTAAAGGGACGCCAGTACCATATTTACGCCCGTTGCACACTGCGGTCATTAAAATTTCTGATTCAAAAGTCTCGCCATTTGCAATAATAGTAGCTTTAAATGGTTTCAGTTTGGTCAATTCTTCTATAAAATATTTGGCATAGGTAACCATTCCTCTATTTTTGTCTTTTTCATAGGAGGATACGATGCTTGCGTTGATACCAACATCACCAATGTGCATCATATAGTGTTCATTATTGATTTTGATCATATCAAGACCTCTAACAATATCTGACATTACAATATCTTTTAAGGCCTCTAAAGGGTCGGGATTTACATAAAGCTCAGTAGCCATGCCATTGGCAGAACCTAAAGGTATGATGCCCATTGAGTAGGAAGTGTTTAGCAGAAGAGTAGCCACGAAAAGAGTGGTTCCATCACCACCTACTGAAGCAATTTTATCTGGTTTAACCCGATTGATGGTTTTTAAAGCTTCTTCTTTATCATTGTTGCCTGTGGTTTTGAAAACAATCAATTCTATACCATATTTTTGGCAGAGATTGGATGCATATGATAAAAAAGGTTCTTTATTTATCCCACCTGAGATTGGGTTTACAATAAAAAGTAGTTTCATAAATTATGATATTAATAGTGGATTAAAACAAATCATCATACTTAAAATACATAGCTTCAACACCAGTATCATTTAGTTTTTTCCATAAATTCTTTTGGATTCTTGTTGTTTTTCGACTGGTCTGGTGTATATAAACCTTGTCAATTTGTGAACCGTATTTTTCAACTATCTGAGTATATACGCTCATATCGGCCTGTGTGTCATCTCCGATCAAAATCACAGGTTTTTTCACTGCATGATCAAGGATATGACAAATGTTTAAAAATTTAAACAAAGGATCTTTTTTGCCCCTTACCAATTCAGATAAACTAAGATAGGGAGTTAAAAATAAAGGGCCTATAGGTAAATCATTGTGCAGGATGAAATTCGAAATCAGACCAACGAGGTTTGACTCGCTTTTTGACACATAATAAAAAGATGTATTTGTCTTAGACAAAGTAGCGTATAGTTTACTGGTCACATCTACAATTTGTCTCCTGTGAAAAGGTCGAAACAGTGTGGTCGTTAGGCGTTTGAATTTGGTTCTAGTAAAAGAATGTAATATTGTATCGTCGATATCAGAAATAACCAGAGTATCAACATCCTTAGAAGCAAAAACTACAGGATAAACCTGATGACCAGGGATCAGTTTAAAATCTTCTGTATACAAATTCACCTCTCCATGAACAATACCCTTAAAAGTCACTGAAAAACCTCCAAATTTGTCTGTTTTCGTTTCCTTCGATAGTTTTCCGAGTTTTATAAGAATTACCTTTTCACTATAAGCCTTTCGAAAATAAGTTTGAATATTTGCAATTGCATTTCTGATACTGTTTAATTTTTTCTCTTTAGCGCTAAAGGAATGATGCAGAAGAGTGCCTGAAACGCTTGTTGTTTCAGTAAATTGAATTACAGATATGTGCCAAATAAAAGCCATTATTAATTTGATGCTTATAAGATTCTTTAAGGGTTTATCCAGTCATGACTTGCCGGTTGAGTCTCTTGGTTTATTATTTTTACATAATTTTTTCTTGCCTGTTTAATATCATGAATTAAATCAATTGGATTGAAGCTGGTCTTTTTTTCGGCTTGATCAAGATGACTGATAAAATCTGCACTTCCATAATTTATAGCGAGATTTCGCAAGGTAGGCTCTTTCAGGTCCAAGCGGTCGATCCAATTGTACAGAGCGTTCAGCTTTGTATTGGCATTTTTTTTGGCAACCTCATCAAGAAATAATTTGAAATAGTATTTTTCAGAATGCAAATAGGTTTTTCGCTGTAGCCTCCATTTTTCTAGCAGCCCTTTAGTAATCATAAGCCACTTTACAAATCGGTATAAGGCGTATAAAACAGCGCAAATTATCAATACATAGGTTAGGAAATCTCTTAGGGATAAACCAAGTATTTTCATCTCAGCTTCTTCTGTACTTTCCTCATTGATTTCTTGGTCCGCGACCTGAAGAGAATCCCGAACCGTTTCGAGCATCCCTAGATCAGGATTAGGAAGCACCTCAATGGTCTGGCTTTTTAGAGTTCTTTTATATAATTTGTTTTGATGAGGGTTCCAATAGTTAACTGTAATTTCAGGCAAGCTTATTGTTCCTTCTTTCTCGAATAAATACCGAACTCCTTCAGATCGGGAGGCACTTATCGAAGTTTTTGATTTTTCACTCTTGATGTCAGCTCTTGTGGGATAAAGACTTACTCCTTCGATGCTATCCCATTTTACAGGAGGGATTAATTCTGAAACCGTACCAAAGGCCTTTCTGTAAATATTTCGTTGGATGACATCTCCTACTTTTATATTTTTAAGATCGCCGGACCAGGATTCATTTACCGTTACACTTGAAGATACTAACCATTCATCCCGATCAAAATTATTGGGTACTGGTTTTACCTCAATAATTCTAGACTTGGTTTTAACAACTCTTTTTAGCCCTTTACTATCTCCATCATTTGGCGTTTCAACTGTGAATTCTAAAGAAGGAAAGATTAAGTCCTGATTATCATAGGGGAAAACATTATAAATAGCTACTACACCAGCATAATTTTTTCCATTGACTTTCTTGGTACTGGCAACAGACCTGAAAAATACGGTAAAAGCTCCTTTTACTTTAATATTCCCAAAATTTACACCTTTAGTAAACCAGGTGGAGGTATATATGCTAACACTTACTTCAACAGGCTCTCCAACGTAAACCTTGGTCCGGTTCACAGTGACCTCACTGAACAAATGTCTCTGGCCAAAGCCATGAAAAGATGCCATGAGCAAGAGCAAATAAAAAATGATCTTTCTAATAAGGGTTACCATGTTATACTTTTATTATTTGGCTTAAGCTTCTTGGTTTTCACCTGATGTTTAAATTTTCTTTTTAAAAACAATGAAGGATCATCATCCACTTTTCTCATGAGTACTTTTTGTGAATTTTCACTTTTTCCCGATTCAAAATCTGGTGGTACTTCATCCATTTCTTTTCCTGTTCTCATGTCAGTTCCTACAGTTTCTTCCTTTCTTTCCTGCTTCATATCTTCTTCTTTCGCCTCCTGACCTCCTCCACCAAGATCTTCGGGATCTTTATTTTCAATATTCTCAGCAGTTTGTTTCTCAGGAGCTTCTGTGGCTTCTTCAGGGTCCACCTGACTCGTTCCTTCCATCACTTTTTGTACTAGGGTCTGATTCTTTTTGGCAGCTTCCATTTCAGGATCCATTTCAGTGGCTTTACCAAAGGCAAGTGCAGCTGCGGCATAATCTCCGTTTTGATAATAAGCCAAGCCCAGATTAAAAGTGCCCATAGCAGTAGTATCTTGTTCAAAGGCTTGAATCGCTTTGTCGTAGTTTCCGGCCTTATACCAGGCTACTCCTTGATGCAAAGGGTCCTTATACAACGCAGCAGCCTCCTTAAAATCTTTGTTATCATAATACTTTTGTGCCTGATAGTCTTTAGTTTCCCAAAGATCTATGAATTTGGACTCTTCGCTGCAGGAGCTAAAAGTTACCATTATAAGTAAACCATAGATCACCCATCCTTTTCGAAACCAGAGCAAAACAATAATGGCTAAAGGGATAACCAACCAAAGGCCATCATCTCTCCAGTTGTTTTCTTTTTCTTCAGCTGCTTCTTTAAATTCTAAGCGCTCTGAAATACTTTTGGCTAGTAATTCCATATCACTTTTGTCTAAAGTCAATGCTGAAATCGATACTTTTTCCAAAGAAGCTATTTTGTCAAGCATATTTTTGTCTAAAGAGGACCTGACGATTTCTCCTTTTGCATTTTTTAAAACCTGATTCTTACGTTTGCCTGGGACATTGGCCCCAGCCAAGGTATTCATGGGCAAAATAATGACCTGATTATTAGTGTTGATCACAAAATTTTGAATTTCCTTAAATGAAGTTTCTGTAAAATCATCAGAGATCAACAAGATATTTCCCGGAGCCTCAGTTCTGCCTGTGATTGTGTCAGCAAGAATAAGGGCCTTCTCCAAGTCACTTCCAGGAAAGGGAATGACATCTGGAGATAGGGTTTTGATATGACTTTTAATGATATTATAATCTCTTGTTAAAGGCACAATGGTATGTGCCGTGCCAGCATAACCAATAAGGGCAGTAAGAGCACCCGGTTTCGCTTCTAAAAAATCCTGAATTTTAAATTTGGCTCGCTCTAGTCTTGTGGGCTGAATATCAGTGGCCAACATACTCTGGGAGAGATCCAAGAGAATGACTAAGGGAGTTTCCAATATTTTTTCCGGCTCTTCTATTTTCTTCCAGGTTGGACCGGAAGCCCCTAGTATAGCTACAGAAATACATAAAAATAATACCAGATGCATCCATTTTTTGATTCTTTCACTTCCTTTTTTGATCATAAATGGTCTTAAATGGGGTGCAATGACATCTTTCCATTTAACCGTTTCGCGAAGCCCCATCATGGCTATGATCAAAGATAGTAGGCTAGGAAACAGTAACCATAATAGTTCGGGTCTTAGGAAATGAAAATCCTCCCAGTTTATATGTAACATAGCCTCATCCATCTACTTTGTTTTTTAGCAGTGAGACAATACCGAGGATCAATGATAAAAAGAGAGTTAATATAATAGCAACGATCAAAGGGTAATGATATAGTAGTGTTGCAGGTATAAAGGTTTCTTCTTCGTATTCTATAGGTTCCAGCTTGTCCAGTTCAGCATAAATCTCAGAAAGTTGCTCTGTATCGATAGCGCGAAAATACCTGGCCTCAGTCATTTCTGAAATCTCTTTTAAAGTTTCTTCATCCAGATCCGATCTGGAATTTTCAGGATTTCCAATTCCCAAGGTGTATATGTGAATGGTATCTTTTTTTGCCAGGTCTGCGGCATCCAAAGGCAGGATCTCGGTTCCAGAATCAACACCATCTGTTAATATGAGCATGACTTTGGTTTTGATCGTGTCCTGATCAAACATTTCGATACCCTTAACCACGGCCTTACCAATATTGGTCATTTGGCCTGCCATTCCCACATCTGCCTCTTCCAAAAGGAGGTCCACCGTAGAAAGGTCAGAGGTGAACGGAGCCTGAATATAGGCGCTTGAGCCAAAAAAGATAAGCCCCATTCGGTCTCCCTTTCTTTTTTCTATAAATTCGTGCATGACACTTTTTACGGCTTCCCAGCGAGTAACTCTTTTACCCTCTATCATCCAGTCAGTATTAGCCATACTAAATGAAATATCTGCAACAATAAGGAAATTACGTGAGGTCTTGACCTTTAGCTCGGGTTCTCCCACCAATCTTGGAGAAGAAAGTGAGACCAATAATAGTAGCCATATGGCAAAAAGGGTGAAGGAGACCAATCTGTTTTTTTTAGCTACTAAGGCTGCATTACGAGGCTTAATACCTGTGATAGAAGCAGCTCTGTCAAGATTAGGCACTTGAAGAGAAGCACTTTTGATCCTGAATGGGGGTGCCAACCAGTATACGAATAAAGGCAGCAGGATCAATATGAAAATCCATGGATAGGCTATTTCAAAATTTTCAGGCATGTGTTTGTATCCATTTTTTTGAAAGATTCATCAATTCATTTAATGCTTTGCTATCGGGCCTTTCATTTTCATAAATGGTTCTCGATATAATTGGTTCAAACTTAGTAAAACGGGTGTTTTTTGCTTTAGACTCCAAAAATAGCAACCAGGATTTACCATATAGGCTGGCCACTTCCTTTCTTCCATATGTTTGAAATGCTACTATTCGGAGAATTGTCAATATTGTAGAGAGTTGTTGCTCTAAGTCATTTGGCGAGATGAAAAGATTTACTTTGTTTAGTTTTTGAATGGCTTCTCTTCTATAGGCATTCTCTTTGTAATTTTTAACAAAGCGAAATGCTACAAAAAAGCAAACTAAAAAAAGCAGTATGCCAATAAAATACCAGCCGGGAGTATCAAATGAAAATTGTATTGGATCTGGCTCCAATATTGGGCCAAGGTCCTGAGCAGCACGACTAGTTGCTTCCTGAATCAATACAGTTATGATTCCATAAAGGCTTAAAGAAAGTTTGACAAAGGTAATGCTCATGTCCTCTTGAATAATTCTTTTAGTTGAACATCCGTTTCATTTACTGTATCAATTGATAAAACAGGAATACGATGCTTTTTCATCTGAACCTCAAATTTTTCATAGTCATCATCAAATTTCGTTTTGAATTCTTGTCTTAGACTGTCATTTTCACCATCAATGAGAAGTTGTTTTTCACCACGACCAGCAATTAGTTTCTTTTTAGGGATCGATTGTTCCATCGGGTCATAAATCTTTGCTAAAATCACGTCGTTATGAAGAGAGATCTTTGTGATAAACTGTATTAATTCAGGCCGGTATCTTTGAAAATCACTAATCACTACGACCAAAAAATCATGAGTTACAATATTTTTTAGTTTGGCCAAGGTTTCGGCGAGTGCCTTTTCAAATTCGATAGGTTTTGAATCGATAAGTTCTCTATTCCGCGTAACTAGCTTTTCAAGAAAGCGAAGAATATTCTTTCTATCCCTTTTGGGATAAACGATGTCAATCCCATTATCTGCAAATACAATGCCGCCTACCCGGTCTCCTTCCTTGAGTACCTTAAAGGCGGCTAAAGCTGCTAGCTCAGCGGCAACAACGGATTTAGTTCTTTTTTGAGATCCAAAAAACATAGATTTTGACTGGTCCACAACGATCAGTGCCGGTTTTTCTTTTTCTTCACTATACACCCTTGAATGCGTCTTTTGAGTCCTGGCAGTCACTTTCCAGTCAATATTGCGAATATCATCGCCCGGAACATAATGTCGTACTTCTTCAAAATCCAATCCGCGGCCTCTGAGTTTAGAAGCGTGCTTACCTCCCAAAACACTTCTCACCTTTTGCTTACTCGCTAAAAAGCTAAAGCCCTTTGATAGATGCTCCATTTTAAGAAGATCATTCAAGGAAACAAAGATGTCTTTTGGGTATTTATCGGTTTCAGTCATTTTTATTAGGCAATTACAGCAACTTGTTGCAATATTTCATCGATCACATGGTCTGCTGTGATGCCATCAGCATTGGCTTCATAGCTTAGAATTAGTCTGTGGCGCAAACAATCATGCACTACAGCTCTAATATTATCTGGATTTACAAAATCCTTACCATTCATCCAGGCATTGGTTCGACATGAACGATCTATGGCAATACTTCCTCTTGGACTCGCTCCATAATCAATCCAGTTATCAAGTTCCCCGCTGTATTTTTTTGGATATCTGGTAGCTGATACAATATCGACGATGTATTTTTCCATATTTTCAGAAATAGTGACCTGATCTATTTCTTTTCTGGCATTAAAAACCACCTCAGGAGAAAGTTTTGTTGCTTCTTTTGCTTTTTTAGTTTGTTCTTCTCTGTTTAGTCTGAGAATTTTAAGTTCTGAGGCATCATCAGGATAATCAATCATAACGTGCATCAAAAACCTGTCCATTTGCGCCTCTGGAAGGGGGTAAGTACCTTCCTGTTCCACCGGGTTTTGAGTTGCCATAACCATAAATAATGGTTCCATTTTATAGGTTTTTCCAGCTACCGAAACCTGTCTTTCTTCCATGGCTTCTAAAAGGGCAGATTGTACTTTTGCAGGAGATCTGTTGATTTCATCAGCAAGAATCAGGTTACTGAAGATGGGTCCTTGTTGGAAAACAAATTTTTCATTCGAATCAGGTTGATAGATTTCTGTTCCAGTAATATCTGAGGGTAAAAGATCTGGAGTAAATTGAATACGACTCAACCCGCAATCTAATTCCTGAGCTAAAGATTTGATAGCCCTTGTTTTGGCCAAACCTGGCAGGCCTTCTAAAAGCATGTTGCCGTTTGCAAGTAGGACTAAAATAAGTCGGTCAATCAAAGTTTCTTGCCCGATGATTGATTTTGACATATTCTTTTTTAAGTGCAATATCGATTCAAGTGTTGTCATAATGATATTAAGTATAGTGTATAATATTAAATGATAAAGATAATTATAATCGAGCAATTTTCATCTTAGGCTAAAACTATATGCCTACTAAAGATCTGATTAAATGATCAATGAAGGCTTAGTTTTCAGGTACTAATTTTTAAGAAAGAGATGTGAAAACGCCCTATTTTTCTGATATTATTATTGTTGGGAAATAAAAATATAGGAATTTTCTAAGAAAATCAATTTTATATCTGAAATAGTAGTATCTTTGCACTAAATTAATAAATTATTTTAAAATGAATACAGGTAAAGTAAAATTCTTCAATGA
>CAZPHF010000037.1:0-24813 GCA_964586115.1 uncultured Flavobacteriaceae bacterium
TTGAATAAAAATCCACTGTGTCCATTTATAATAGGAAGGATCAGATGTTCTTACTTCTCTGCTCCAATCAAAACTAAAACCTATTTGATCCAACTGTCTTCTGTAGGTTTGAATATTTTCTTTGGTAGTTTTGGCAGGATGCTGACCGGTTTGAATCGCATATTGTTCGGCCGGGAGACCGAATGAATCATAGCCTTGGGGATGTAATACATTAAAACCTTTATGTCTTTTGTACCGGGCATAAATATCAGAAGCGATATAGCCCAATGGATGTCCTACATGAAGTCCTGCACCTGAAGGGTATGGAAACATATCTAGCACATAATACTTTTCCTTCTGACTATTATTATCAGCCTTAAATGTTTGATTTTCGCTCCAGTATTTTTGCCATTTGGCTTCTATCTCGTTAAAGTAATATTTCATTCCTTTTTAGTCTAAAATGTATCCTTTTATGGTTTTTTGAAAACTATTATTTTCTCAAAGTGATGCTGCAATTCCAATTGCCTGATTATAATCCACTTATACTCAAATACCTAGACGGATAAAGGCTATTTCTTACAGGATGGCAAAGTTACACTTAAAGATGCAAAGCACAAAGCGCTTGGTATACCTTAATTGTATATCTTTGTTTTTTCATTTACTTCAAAAAAATAGACATCATGTATAAACCCCTCATATACCTGATAAGTACTTTTGTGCTTATTTCCTGTAGCCCCGAAAAGCAGCAAGCAGACCTGATTATCACCAATGCAAATATTTATACTGTTAATGATGAAGCACCTTCAATTCAAGCCTTTGCCATTAAAGATGGCTTATTTATTGGTTTAGGTACCTCAAAAGAAATTAAAAAGCAATACAGCTCTGATAAAGTCATAGACCTTGAGGGAAAAACTGTCCTTCCAGGACTTATAGATGGTCATTGTCATTTTAATAATCTCGGCTTATCTATGCAAACTTTAGATCTTAACGGAACCAAGAGTTTCGAAGAGATCTTAAAAAGAGTTTCGGCCTTTCAAAAAGAAAAGAAATCAAGCTTTATAAAAGGTCGTGGTTGGGATCAAAATGATTGGGATTTAAAAGAATATCCTACTAAAGATGGTTTGGACAAGCTTTTCCCTAACACTCCTGTTGCCTTAACCAGAATCGATGGCCATGCCCTTCTCGTCAATCAAGCGGCCCTTGATCTTGCAGGAATAGACAACAATACAAAGGTGTCTGGTGGCGAAATAGTGAAAAAGAACGGGAAAATAACAGGGGTTCTGGTGGATAATGCCATGAGCATGGTTAGAGAAATCAGTCCTGAATCTTCAGTCACAGAAAGAATTCAAGCTTTAAAAGATGCAGAAGATCTTTGTTTATCGCTTGGGCTTACCACCGTAACTGACGCGGGATTGGATAGAGAAACAATCGAACTTATTGATAGTCTCCAACAAAATAACTCCTTAAAAATTAAAGTATATGCAATGGTCTCTGTTAGTCCTGAAAACCTGGACTATTATTTAAAAAAGGGGATTATTAAAACCGACAGGTTAAACGTGAGGTCATTTAAAGTTTATGCAGATGGGGCACTTGGTTCCAGGGGAGCCACTTTAAAAAAGCCTTATTCTGACAGAGAAGGTCATTATGGGGCAATGGTGACCAGTCTTGAAGATCTTTCGAATATTGCCAGAACTTTAGCCAAATCTGATTTTCAAATGAATACCCATGCTATTGGAGATTCAGCCAATTCCTATGTCCTTAAAACCTATGCAAAAGAACTCAAGAGTAAAACAAATCGCAGATGGCGAATTGAACATGCCCAAATCATAGACCCTCTTGAATTTGACTATTTTACTGAGATTATTCCATCTGTACAACCCACACATGCTACAAGTGACATGTACTGGGCCGAAGATCGATTAGGTTCAGAAAGAATCAAAGGAGCCTATGCCTTTAAAACTTTGCTCGAAATTAATGGAAGAATCGTTTTGGGAACTGATTTTCCAGTGGAAAAGGTAAATCCAATGCTTACTTTTTATGCCGCGGTTGCCAGAAAAGATCTTTCCGGATATCCAGAGGAAGGATTTGAAATGAACAATGGCTTGAGTCGGGAAGAAACCTTAAAAGGAATGACAATTTGGGCTGCCTATGCAAATTTTGAAGACAAGGAAAAAGGGTCAATCGAAGTAAATAAATTTGCTGATTTTGTGATACTTGATCAGGATATAATGGAGGTGCCAATAGATCAAGTTCCAAATATCAAGATAAATGGAACTTATATCAACGGGGAGAAAGTATATTAGTTTATAAAATTATTTTGATAGGAGTTGTGATACGTGTGGTATCCCAGGCTAAAACCATATTTACATGTTTTCCTTTGTCTTTAAATCCTATTGAAAATGCCTCCAGAAATTCAGCCTTGCTAACTTTTGCAGTAGTTCTCGCAACGTCATATTTCTCTTCATATTCATAAGTACCCCATACATCAGTATTTGAACTCAGGATCAAGGTCCATTCATTTTGATTAGGTATGGCATATAGCACATAGGTACCTGCTTTTACTTCAGTTTCTCCAAAAATGACGTCATTATAAAAAATAACTTCCGTCGCCTCGTTGGCGCCTACTCTCCAAATTTTACCATAGGGAATGACATTTCCGAAGATTTCTCTTCCATTTTTTTTAGGTCTTCCATAAAGTACCTTGATCTTTGGTGGAGAAATTTTATTAGTCCTGAAATATACAATATCATGCGGACTGGTATCCAGATTTCTGAATTCTTGTGCATTTGCGTCTATGCTTAAAAAGCAGGCAAAAATACAGGCAATTCCCAGGTGAATATATATCTTTTTCATAGAAATTAGATTTTAGCTAGAATCACGTCCTGAGTAGAAAGTGGTATATCAATTCTTGTTGAATCCCACGCTAGGACCATAAAGGTATTATTAAAATCTTCTTTAAAGCCAATCGAAAAAACATCAATAGCTTCAGCTTCTTTTGTTGGAATCTTTATACGGACAACATCTTTAGTTTCATCATAGAAAAATGAACCCCAGGTGTCTGTATTACTGTTGAGTATAATGGTCCATTCCTTTTCGCCTGGTATCGTATGTAATACATAGGTGCCGGCCTTTACCAGCTTTCTCCCAAATGACATATCAGTGAAGAACTTCACTTCTGTTGCCTCATTGGCGCCAGTGCTCCAGATTTCACCATAGGGAACTTGCTGACCAAATACTTGATCTAATTCTTTTTGTGGTCTTCCATACACCACTTTTACCAATGGTTTTGGAATTTTTTGAGTCGTTAGATATGAGATATCTACGGGTGCTTTGTCCAGTTTGTCAAATTTTTGAGCGTAACTCATAACACTTGACAACAATGCACAACAAAGCATTGAGGTAATTATTTTCTTATTCATAGCAAGAAACAATTATTGAGTAATCATTCGACAAATAATAACGTACCAAATTCATTAATATTATATTATGGTTCTCTTTTAAAAATTTATATAGCGAATACTCCTACTTTTTAAAAGTCAATAATCTGTTAAAACTTTTTTAATTAGGCTGGTATATCATTTATATACTATTTTTGTAATACCTTAAATTATGTCGCAATGAAACTATTGATAGTAGAGGATGAAATGGAGTTGCTCAACGCAATGAGTGGGTATTTGGAAAAAGAAGATTTTATTTGTGAAACCGCTCCCAATTTTTTCGAAGCGGAAGACAAATTGATCTCTTACAATTATGATGTCGTGATACTCGACATTAATCTTCCTGATGGCAACGGATTGGACTTGTTAAAAATCATCAAAGAAAAAAGCTCGGAAACGGGAGTGCTGATCGTTTCTGCCAAAGATTCACTTGATGACAGGCTTAAAGGGCTTGATCTGGGAGCAGATGATTATATTACAAAACCATTTCATCTGGCCGAACTTAATTCAAGGGTAAATTCCCTGCTAAGAAGACGTAAATTTGAAGGAAACAATAATATTGTTTTTAAGGAAATAGAAATTGACCCAACGGCAAAAATGGCACTTGTTAATGAAGTTGCTTTAGACCTTACCAAAAAGGAATACTTTCTGTTGCTGTATTTTATTACAAATAAAAATAGAGTATTGACAAAGGAGGCTATAGCAGAACATCTTTGGGGAGATAATATAGACATGGTAGATAATTTTGATTTCATTTACACACATATGAGAAATTTGAGAAAAAAACTCAAAAAAAGTGGTGCAACTGACTACGTGCAAACTATTTATGGTTTGGGCTATAAATTTGGAGAATAAGCTCAATTTATGAAATTCTCTCAGATTTTAAAAGAATTTATCTCGAATAAAACAGCTTAAATAAATTTGATTGGTTCGTGAAATTATTTGAAAAAACAAGAAACACTTATATTTTTTATTCGGTTATTATTTTTATAATATCCAGTTCTGTCATTTATTTCACTTTAAAGAGTGTTGTAACCAAAAAGCAGGATGAGAAATTACTATGGGATAAGGAATTAATCGCTAAAAAAATCAAATATGAAAATCCCTTACCGATTTTTGAGGTAGAGGATTACGAGTCAATTAACCCTCCCAAAGACACTCTTTATTTTAAAGATACCTTGATGTATCATGTTGTCAATAATAATGAGAAATACGAATTATATAGACAACTTACATCTATTGAAACTTTACAAGGAAAAACCTACAAAATTAGTACCAGAAGCTCCCTGGTTAGAAATCAAGATGCCATTCTTGCCATTACTATTTCTGTTGGTATTGTGGTTTTGCTCCTGATTCTTACCATTTATTTTGTCAATACAATTCTTATGCGCAGGGTATGGTTACCTTTTTATAACAATCTGGAAACGCTTAAAAGTTTTTCAGTTGAAGCTAATAGCCCTATTGAACTTCAGACTTCTGACATCGATGAATTTCAGGAATTAAACAGTTCTTTATCAAAACTAACCAATAAGATCAATTCTGACTTTAACAATCTCAAAGAATTTACGGAAAATGCGTCTCATGAGATGCAGACTCCTCTAGCCATAATGCAAACCAAATCAGAGCTCCTTCTTCAATCTGACAACCTCGATAAGCGTCAGGTAGCTCAAATCAAAACCATCTACCAATCGGTTCAAAGACTTTCTAAATTAAATAAAACCCTGTTGTTGCTGTCCAAAATTGAAAACCGACAGTTTAAAGATGTCGAAACCATTCATATCAACGAGGTCATGGAACGTCACTTAGAAATATTTGATGATTTTATTGACAACAAAAACCTGAGGGTAGAAATGAAATCTACCATGAATGTCAACATTCGAGCAAACTCACTTCTATTCGATATGGTCGTATCAAATTTGATCAGCAATGCAATTAAACACAATATTGAAGGAGGACAGATCCTGATACAAACTACCGATCTTTTTATTAGTGTGTCAAATTCAGGTGAAGCTCCTAAAATGGATTCCTCTTCCCTTTTTGAAAGATTTAAAAAAGAGAGTACCGCGAGCAATTCATTTGGGCTGGGATTGGCCATTGTAAAAAAAATATGTGATAATTACCGTTGGAATATTACGCATTCATATATTGAGGATCAACACAATATCTCAATTTATTTTTAATCAATTTAAAAGTCTAAAAATTCTTTTGGCTTCTTCAGATTTTCTTTAGAAACACCGCTTACATTTGTCCCGTTATCTGATTGTTATGAATATAATATAACTGTTTTCAGAACGTTCAAAAATTCATGCTATGAATACTGAAATAACAAAGAAGATATCGGCATAACCTATCTGAGAGGCTAAATTTTGAGGGGAATAGAAACCTTAAAGATGGGTATTGCAAATCAATTGAAGCGTTAAAATGTTTTAATTTGAATGAAAGAGCCTGTAGGGATTTCATTTTTACAGGCTTTTTTTTCATTATTATTTGAATTCTGATCAAAACTTCAGAATTCCTTCAGAATTGAGTATTACGTTTGTAAAGATTATAATTTCAAGTTCTTTTTTCTTGGATTATCATTTTTAATAATAATAAACTTATTAGTTTATAATAAAGTTGATCAAGTTTAAGGTATTGGACTGAGGGGAATAATATCTCGAATTGATTAACACTGCAAATAAACAAATATTAAGCTATTTTAATTTGCACAAGAAAAAGAAACCTGTTTAGACACATTCTAAGCAGGTTTTTTTTATGATTTGAGATGACTTCCTTTAGATTGTAAAAAATCATGCTTAACTAGTCAAAATGTTGATAACTTCGTGCTTTTAAACCGTTAAAAAAAGGCGGAAAAGCAGCCGTTTCCTTATATTTGTACGTTTTAAATTTTTGGACAAAAGAGAACTAAAAAATATGAGTGAAGAAACTAATAAAAATCAATATTCTGCAGATAGTATTCAGGCCTTAGAAGGCATGGAACATGTTCGTATGCGTCCTTCAATGTATATTGGAGATGTGAGTTCAAGAGGGCTTCATCATTTGGTGTATGAAGTTGTCGATAACTCTATCGATGAGGCCATGGCGGGGCATTGTGATAAAATCGATGTTTTTATAAATGAGGATAACTCAGTCACTGTTCGAGACAATGGTAGAGGAATTCCTGTAGACAAGCATGCGAAGGAAGGTGTTTCAGCCTTGGAAGTCGTTATGACTAAAATTGGAGCAGGAGGAAAATTTGATAAAGATTCATATAAAGTTTCGGGTGGACTGCATGGTGTTGGGGTTTCTGTTGTAAATGCACTTTCAATTAAACTGAAAGCCACGGTTTTCAGAGATGGAAAGACCTATCAGCAGGAATACGAAAAAGGGAAAGCGCTATATCCGGTAAAACAGGTAGGTGTTTCAGATGGAAACGGAACTGAAGTAACCTTCCTGGCAGATGACACAATTTTTCAAACCGAAATAGATTTCAGTTATGAGATCCTTTCGGCAAGGATGCGTGAACTATCCTTTTTAAATCAGCGTGTTACCGTATCAATAACCGATAAACGTAATAAAGACGAAGAAGGAAATTTTGTTCATGACGAATTTTACAGTGAAGATGGACTAAAGGAATTTGTAAGGTACCTAGATGCCACCAGAGAGCAACTCATTTCGGATGTGATTAGCATGGAAAGTGAAAAAAGTGGTATTCCAGTTGAAGTTGCCATGGTATATAATACTTCTTATACTGAAAATCTTCATTCGTATGTAAATAATATCAACACACATGAGGGTGGTACCCATTTATCAGGATTTAGAAGAGGTCTAACACATACGCTTAAGAAATATGCTGAAAATTCAGGTTTGTTAAGCAAATTGAAGTTTGACATCGCCGGTGATGATTTTCGTGAAGGTCTTACCGCCATCATTTCCGTGAAGGTGGCTGAACCTCAGTTTGAAGGTCAAACAAAAACGAAACTTGGCAATAGAGACGTAAGTGCCGCAGTGAGCCAGGCGGTTTCTGAAATGCTGACAAATTATCTAGAGGAGAACCCTGATGATGCCAAGATTATCGTTCAAAAGGTAATTCTGGCGGCCCAAGCAAGACATGCTGCAACGAAAGCAAGAGAGATGGTACAGCGCAAAACGGTCATGTCTGGAGGTGGACTTCCAGGTAAATTATCGGATTGTGCCTGGAGTGACCCGGAAAAGTGCGAGATCTTTTTAGTCGAGGGTGATTCTGCAGGTGGAACGGCCAAACAAGGTCGTGACAGAAATTTTCAAGCTATTCTACCTTTAAGAGGTAAAATCCTGAACGTAGAAAAAGCCATGCAGCACAAGGTGTTTGAAAACGAAGAGATCAAAAGTATGTATACGGCGCTTGGAGTTACTATAGGAACAGAAGAAGATCCCAGGGCTTTAAACCTTAGTAAGTTAAGGTATCATAAAATCGTAATTATGTGTGATGCGGATGTTGATGGAAGTCATATCGCCACGCTTATCCTTACTTTTTTCTTTCGCTATATGCGCGAATTAGTTGAGAATGGTAATATTTACATTGCTGCTCCGCCTTTATATTTAGTGAAAAAAGGTGCTAAAAAAGAGTATGCCTGGTCTGACCCAGAAAGGGATACAATTGTTGAAAAATTTGGAGGGGGCACAATTCAGCGTTATAAGGGTCTTGGAGAGATGAATGCTGACCAACTATGGGACACCACCATGAATCCAGAATTCAGAACCATGCGTCAGGTATCTATAGAAAATGGTACAGAAGCAGACAGGGTATTTTCGATGTTAATGGGAGATGATGTTCCCCCAAGACGTGAATTTATCGAAAAACACGCCGTATACGCTAATATTGACATTTAAACAGTTAAAAGACCCAAGATTCTCAAAAGATTTTGGGTCTTAAAATTTAGAACAAACCTATTTAATTAATTATAAATTCTATTAATATGAAAATAACTATAGTTGGTGCAGGAGCAGTTGGAGCAAGTTGTGCCGAATACATCGCAATCAAAGATTTCGCCTCTGAGGTTGTCATCATTGACATTAAAGAAAATTATGCTGAAGGAAAGGCTATGGATCTTATGCAAACCGCTTCTTTAAACGGTTTTGACACCCAGATCACCGGTAGTACAAACGATTATTCCAAAACGGCAAACAGCGACATCGCTGTGATCACCAGTGGAATTCCGCGCAAACCGGGAATGACCAGAGAAGAGCTTATTGGTATTAATGCAGGTATTGTTAAGTCTGTGTCACAAAGTGTGCTAAAGCATTCTCCAAATGTCATTTTTATAGTGGTTAGTAATCCAATGGATACTATGGCTTATTTAACTCATAAGGCCCTTGGTTTACCAAGAAACCGTATCATCGGTATGGGAGGTGCTCTTGACAGTGCAAGATTCAAATATCGTCTTGCTGAGGCCTTAGGTTGTCCTGCATCCGATGTTGAAGGTATAGTAATCGGAGGTCACAGTGATACCGGAATGATCCCTTTAACAAGACTTGCTGTAAGAAATAGTGTGCCAGTTGGTAAATTTTTATCAGAAGAAAGGATCAGTGAAGTTGCTGAAGCAACAAAAGTGGGAGGAGCTACATTGACGAAAATGTTAGGAACCAGTGCCTGGTATGCTCCGGGTGCAGCGGTATCATCAATGGTTCAGGCTATCGCCTGCGACCATAAAAAAATGTTCCCTTGTTCTGCACTATTGGAAGGAGAATATGGTCTTAATGACATTTCTATTGGGGTTCCATGTATCATTGGTAAAAATGGTATCGAATCTATAGTAGAGCTTGATTTGACAGAAGCTGAAAAAGAAAAGTTGCAAAACAGTGCTGAAGCTGTTCGAAACACTAATGGATTATTGGAAGAAACTGTGAGCTAGTATCCTTTTCTATTAGAACCTAAAAAAAGCCATGATTCAACAGAGTCATGGCTTTTTTTGTTCTAAGACAACCCTGAAATAACGCCATCACTGTCAATAGACATGTTTTCGGAAGCAGGGTGAGCTGGTAACCCCGGCATTCTCATCATTTTACCCAAAATTGGTATCACAAAACCGGCTCCAGCAGCAATTTCAATTTCTCTTACAGTTACCTCAAAATTTTCTGGCCTGCCAATAAGGCTTTCATCATCGGAAAATGACTTTTGGGTTTTTGCCATACAGACGGCAAAATCGTTAAAGCCAAGTCTGTCTATCCTCCTCAAGTTCAGCTGCGCTTTTTTATCAAATGATACACTGCTTGCACCATAAATCTCAAGAGCAATCTTTTTAATTTTTTCCTTTACAGGAGACTTCCAATCGTAAAGTGGTTTGAACCGAGAATGAGCACCCTCAACTACTTTTTTGACAGCTTTAGCTAAATCTGTAGTACCGTCTCCTCCTTTAGCCCAACCATCGGAAACCACAGCTTCTACCTTGAGATTATGGCAAGCTTTAATCACCAGATTGACTTCCTCCTCAGTATCATTGGTAAAAGAGTTAATGGCTACTACTGGCTGAATATTGAATTTTCTAATATTCTCAATATGCTTTTCTAGATTAGCAATACCTTTCGCAACCATTTCGGGATTGGGTACATTGATCGCGTCCTTTTTCGCCCCACCATGATGCCTTAAGGCCCTGATAGTTGCAACCAGTACAACAGCTTTAGGGCTCAGACCAGAGGCTACACATTTAATATTTAGAAACTTTTCAGCTCCCAGATCAGCACCAAATCCTGCCTCTGTGACCACATAATTAGATAGGGATAAACCCATTTTTGTTGCTAAAATCGTATTGGTACCCTGAGCAATATTCGCAAATGGACCTCCATGAATAATGGCAGGATTCTTTTCAAGTGTTTGCACCAAATTAGGCTTGATAGCATCTTTCAATAAAATGGACATGGCATTCTCAGCTTTTAGATCTCTGGCAAATACAGGTTTTTTATCAAAAGTGAAACCTATAAAAATATCTCCAAGCCTTTTCTTAAGATCATCAAATCCGGAAGTCATACAGAGAATTGCCATAACTTCTGAAGCAGGAGTTATATTAAACCCATCTTCTCTAGGCACTCCGTTGGCAGTTCCACCAAGACCTATTGTAATATTTCTCAATGACCTGTCATTCATATCAATCACCCTTTTCCAAAAAATTGCCCTGGGATCAAGATTCAAATTATCTGCTGACTGAAGATTATTATCAATCAAGGCTGATAGTAAATTGTTCGATTTCTCCACTGCATTAAAATCACCTGTAAAGTGCAAGTTGATATCCTCCATAGGGACCACCTGAGAATAGCCACCTCCTGCAGCACCTCCCTTGATGCCAAAAACTGGCCCAAGTGAAGGCTCTCTTAAAACCACTGTGGCCTGCTCTCCAATCTTATTAAGCCCCTCAGTAAGCCCAATAGATACAGTCGTCTTTCCTTCTCCTGCCGGTGTTGGGGTTATCGCTGTTACCAAAACAAGGTTGTTTTTTGCTACCTTTTCTTCATCTATAAGGTTAAGCGGAAGTTTCGCTTTGTATTTTCCATACATTTCAAGATCATCTTCCTTAATTTTCAATTTTGAGGCAATTTCCTTAATGTGAATCAAGGTTGTATTTTGTGCAATATCAATGTCCGTTTTGTATTCCATTTTTCTCTAAAATTTGAATGACTAATGTAGCAAAAAAACCGCCTAAAACTAATGGCGGGAATGCCCCAAAAATATAGGGCTTATTTCTTTCAAAGCTAAATCTTTTGAGTATATTTGCCCGATTATATCAAAAATAAGATTTTAAAATAAGATAGGAATGCAAAACAAGGGACTTATTAGATTATTTGCAATCATTTTGAGTGTGGTATGCCTATACCAGCTATCATTCACGTGGTTTGCAAAGAATGTTGAGAAAGATGCTGTTATCTATGCAGAAACTAAGGCTGATGCCTCAGATACTGAAGGTTTGGGCACTATGGAGAGGGATTATTTGGACTCCGTATCGAATACACCGGTTGTGAATCTTGGTTTCACAGAATTTACTTACAGCGAAGTTAAAGAAAAAGAAATCAACCTTGGACTTGACCTGAAAGGTGGTATCAACGCAATTTTAGAAGTTTCTGTAAGAGATATTTTATTCGGTTTATCGAATGAATCAAAAAATATTGTTTTCAACGAAGCACTCATCAACGCCTCGAAAGCACAAAAAGATAGTGACAAAGACTATTTACAGTTATTTTATGAATCTTTTGACGTAGCCAGTAATGGTTCCGTTAAATTGAGTGATCCAAGTATTTTCGGAAATAAATCACTGAAAGACAAGATCAATTTCAAGATGACTGATGAAGAAGTTAAACCGATCTTAGAAGAAGAAGTAAAAGGTTCTATAAATACAGCTTTTGAAGTATTAAGAAGCCGTATCGACCGTTTTGGAGTAACACAACCCAACATTCAAAGAATTGGAGAATCTGGAAGAATCCTTATTGAACTGCCTGGTGCCAAGGACATTGATCGTGTAAGAAAGCTATTACAAAGTACCGCTGAGTTACAATTCTGGGAAGTATATACCAATCAGGATCTGACGCAATTCTTTTTATCTGCCAATACGACTCTTGCCGAAATTCTAAAAGTTGAAGAAGTTGAAGTTGAACAAGATTCAACTCAGACCAAGGATGATGAAATTGATGACCTTTTAGGAGAAGTAAAAGATTCTGTAGATTTCGAAACAACGAATCCTTTGTTCAGTAAATTATTTGTTCGCTTTCCACAAACTCAAAATGATATCAGTTCTATTATCGCGACAGCAAGTGTTAAGGATACTGCAATTATCAATGAGTATCTTTCCATGAAAGAGGTTAGAGCACTTCTACCAAGCGAACTTAAATTCGCTAAATTCGCGTGGGATGCAAAGGCGAATAATGATTTTATCAATTTTTATGCGCTAAAATCAAACCGTAATGATGAAGCTCCTATTCAAGGAGATGTAATTTCAGATGCTTCACAGGTTTTCGATCAGTTAGGGGCTAACCCTGAGGTGAGCATGACCATGAATAGTAAAGGTACCAAGCAATGGGCGAAAATGACCACTGCTAATGTTGGGAAGTTTGTTGCCGTAGTTCTTGATGACTATGTATACTCTGCCCCTCGTGTAAATGATGCCATTACTTCAGGAAGAACATCTATTTCAGGACAATTTAGCATTGACGAAGCACAGGATTTGGCCAACGCGCTGAAATCTGGTAAACTTCCTGCTGCCGCAAGAATCATCCAATCAGATGTGGTTGGACCATCTTTAGGACAGGAAGCTATTGATAGTGGAACCTATTCATTTATTATCGCCCTGATCATCGTATTGCTCTGGATGGTTTTTTACTATGGTAAAGCAGGTATTTTCTCAGACATTGCTCTGGCACTCAATATACTTTTCATCTTTGGGGTACTCACTTCATTTGGGGCTGTATTGACCCTGCCTGGAATTGCAGGTATTGTACTGACTATTGGTATGTCGGTTGATGCGAACGTGCTGATCTATGAAAGAATTAAAGAAGAATTAAACAAAGGCAAAGTATTAAAAGAGGCCATTAACGATGGTTTTGGAGGAGCGCTTTCATCAATTCTCGATGCGAACGTTACTACTTTGCTTACCGGTATTATTCTTTACATATTCGGTACAGGACCAGTAAAAGGTTTTGCCACTACCTTAATGATCGGTATTATAACTTCTTTATTCTCAGCAATTTTTATTACGAGACTATTGATCGAATGGTATGTCAACAAAGAGCGTCAGCTTACATTCAACACAAATATCACTAAGAACTGGTTTAAAGATATCAACATTGACTTCCTTAAGAAGAGAAAGATGTCTTATATCATCTCCGGAATTATTTTGATTATTGGATTAGGATCACTTTTTACAAATGGTTTGAACTATGGTGTTGATTTCAAAGGAGGTAGAACTTACACCGTAAGGTTTGTTGAAAATGTAAGTGCACCTGAAATTGCTAATACTTTAAAAGATGCCTTCGGAAGTTCACCTGAAGTTAAAACTTTTGGATCAGCAAATCAGTTGAAAATCACTACAAAATATAAAATTGATGATTACGGAATTGCTGTAGAAGACGAAATCCAACACTTATTATATGATGGTTTAAAATCATATATGCCAGCAGATGTAAGCTTTGAACAGTTCAAACCTGGGGAAAAAGAGCTCAGCATAGGGATCATGGAATTTTATATGGTTGGCCCTACTATTGCAGATGATATTAAGCAAGCTGCTTTATGGGCGATCATAGGATCATTGATCGTTGTATTTATCTATATCCTGATCAGGTTTAGAAAATGGCAATTCAGTTTAGGTGCAGTTGCCGCTGTGTTCCATGATGTATTGATCGTATTGTCAATCTTCTCATTATTCTATAAAGTATTGCCTTTTGATATGGAGATAGGTCAATCCTTTATTGCGGCCATCTTAACAGTGGTAGGATACTCTCTGAATGATACAGTGGTTATTTTTGACCGTATTCGTGAGTTTAGCAATAAGCATCCGACGTGGAAATATTCAAGAACGGTAAATACGGCGCTGAGCAGTACCTTAGGAAGAACGGTAAACACCTCTTTGACCACCTTAATAGTATTACTTGCTATCTTTCTTTTTGGCGGTGACTCGATCAAAGGATTTATGTTCGCATTAATCATTGGGGTTATTGTTGGTACCTATTCATCTTTGTTCATCGCTTCTCCTATTATGTATGATACTACAAAGAAGTTAGATAAGGATATTAAAGACTCGTAATCAATCCTGTTATAATAAGGATGAAAATCATATTAAAAACCTTTTAGGAGATATTTCCTAAAAGGTTTTTAGTTTTTACCTATTTTTGCACTTTCTTTCAAATTTATGATTGTTACCCATCATATTGTTTGATTAAAATCAGTTAGTTATCAATGGAAAGTATTAAAATTCACGACAAACATTTCGTTCCTTTTATCGATAAGGTTAAGATCAATAAATATGTTGAATTTCTTGCGCAGCAGATTGCGAAAGACATAGGCCCGGATGAAGTTCCTATCTTTATAGGAATCCTTAATGGCTCCTTTATGTTCGCTGCTGATTTTGTAAGATATTACCCGAGTGATTGTCATATTACATTTGTTAAAATGGCTTCTTATGAAGGTGTTAATTCAACAGGTAAAATCAAGCATTTAGTTGGAATAAATGAAGACTTGACTGGAAAAACAGTGGTTATTCTTGAAGATATTATTGACACAGGTAATACCCTTTCAGAAATCTATGAAATCTTTCGAGATAAAAACGTAAAACAACTGAAGATAGCCACCTTATTCTTTAAGCCAGATGTGTTTAGAAAAGAATTACCTATTGACTACATTGGCAAATCTATTGAAGATAAATTCATAGTCGGCTATGGACTGGATTATGATGGACTTGGAAGAAACCTTCCTGATATCTACCAATTAAAGTTATAAGTTGAAAATAAACAGAAATACAGGTATAATTTAGTGATCATGAAAAATATAGTATTGTTCGGCCCTCCCGGAGCAGGGAAAGGCACCCAGGCGGATTTGTTAAAAAGCAAATACAATTTAGTTCACATTTCAACTGGAGACGTTTTTAGGTTTAACATTAAGAACGAAACTGATTTGGGTATGCTGGCAAAATCCTATATGGACAAGGGAAATCTTGTGCCGGATCAGGTGACCATTGACATGTTGAAAGCTGAGGTAAACAACAATCCTGGCGCTAAAGGATTTATCTTTGATGGCTTTCCTAGAACAGAATCGCAAGCAGCTTCTCTTGATGAATTCCTGGGGGAAAAAAATACAGGTATTAGCGGCATGGTAGCCTTGGAAGTTCCTGAGAATCTTCTAGTGGAAAGGTTGTTAAACAGAGGTAAAACAAGTGGACGATCAGACGATCAAGACGAAAGTAAGATCAGGAATCGCTTCAATGAATACGCATCAAAAACTGCGATTTTAAAGGACTATTATCAAAAACAAAATAAATATTTTGGAATTGATGGCGTAGGTACCATACATGATATTACTTCAAAATTGGAGGAAGTAATTGACACACTATAGCGGATAGACCGCGACTAGAATTTAAATTCTTTATCACCCGTTATGACAGAAGGAAATTTTGTTGATTATATAAAAATCTTTGCCGCTTCCGGAAAGGGAGGTAAAGGTTCTGTGCATTTGCACAGGGAAAAATACATCACAAAAGGAGGTCCTGATGGTGGAGATGGTGGACGTGGTGGACACATTATACTTATAGGTGATAAGAATATGTGGACTCTTTTTCACCTTAAATTCAAAAAACATTATAAGGCAGAGCACGGAGGTGCCGGAAGTAAAAACAGAAGTACAGGAAAGGACGGCGACGATATTTATGTACATGTTCCTCTTGGCACTATTGTTAAGGATGGAGAAACTCAAGAAGTACTATTTGAAATCACAGAGAATCAAGAGGAAGTTGTTCTTGCCGAAGGAGGAATGGGTGGCCGTGGAAACTGGCATTTCAGATCATCAACAAATCAAACGCCAAGATATTCACAACCCGGAGTCGAAGGGATAGAAGGCTGGTATCAACTTGAGCTAAAATTGCTTGCTGATGTGGGTCTTGTTGGTTTTCCAAATGCAGGGAAATCTACCCTATTATCTGTGATTACCTCAGCAAAACCAAAAATTGCTGATTATGAATTCACCACTTTAAAACCAAATTTAGGTATTGTTGAATATCGTGACTTTAAAAGTTTCGTCATGGCTGACATCCCTGGTATCATTGAGGGTGCAGCAGAAGGAAAAGGATTGGGGCATCGCTTTCTAAGACATATTGAAAGAAATTCGAGTCTGCTATTTATGATCCCGGCAGATAGTGATAATATCCAAAATGAATATGATATTCTCCTCAATGAGCTTAAGAAGCATAATCCTGAATTGCTTGATAAAGATCGGTTACTTGCGATCTCCAAATCTGATATGCTTGATGAAGAATTAAAATCAGAATTAATTTCTGAAATTCCAAAAGACCTCCCGCACGTTTTTATCTCATCACTAGATCAAACCGGCATAACAGAATTAAAGGATGAACTATGGGAAATGCTGAATAAAAGCATTGATTAAAGCACAAAAATAATAAACCGAATAACTAAGCCATTTATACTCTTTTGTTAAACCAAGCGAATTCTTTTCGCTACTTATTCGATACGCTATTCTTTGATATCAAACAAACCAGATAGAAGGGTTTCTATATTGTAAAACAGGAATATGACAAGTATTAAAATAACAAGTAGAATTATCGCCTTGACATAATTAGGTCGTTTGCGCTTGACAAATTTAGCATCAGTCATAAGATCAGTCTTTTATTGCCCCTCTAAGTTAGTATTTTTATAATCTTGAAGCAAATAAATATAGCCGAATTCGACGGTTCTGCCCGACCGTTTCACAGGAAATTCCTTTAACAAATTTATCTGGTCAAAATAGGAGTTCATGACTTTATCAGGGTCTTTAAAATTTCTGCTGTAGGTTATATAAATGGCGTTCTGACCCACCGTTAAAGGTGGCATAGTTTGATTGATCCAATAATACTTATGCATGTCCTCCATGCCTCCAAGAACAAAAAAGTTTTTGTCCATTTGACGAGCTACATAATAAAATAAATGAGATCCCGGATACCACTTATTGGAAACAAGCGGCAGGCTGGCCAATTCGGGTTGTTCCGTTTCTAGAAAGGACAATTCGTTTTTAAACTGATCCCAACCAAACATATCTAGGGTCGGATCATTTTTTCCTAATTTTATTTTCTCCTGAGCTGCTTTATTAGAATCAATGACCCAACCTTTATTTACGACACCAATTCCAATCAAGACAAGCGAAAAAATTAAGGCTAGAGTTGCTGCTAGTACCGGTGTTCTCGATCTTTCGGAAAGGTGAGCAGCCGCTAAAATAGCCAGAGAAAGGAAGGCCACTCCTGACCAATGTGGAAGGGTGTCTCTGTAAAGAGAAAAGAACAAGGTAGTTATTATAAGAGGCACACTAATCAACAGTAACAATCGAAAATACGGCAGCTGTATATACTTGTTCTTTTTAATGGCGAATAGGGCCATCAAAATAACGATATAGTTATAGGGATTGTTATACGCAATTTGCCCCAGGGCCTCTCTTAAAAAAGAATCCAGATTAAAATCAAGACTGAAGAGGGTGACACGCTCTGAATGATAGCTTATTCCACTAAAACTATGTAAGTAATTCCAATAAAAAATGATAAATACAATTAGCGCCGTAAAACACAAATTCAAATACAGCACCGGATTTTTTAGTTGATCTCTTTTATAGAATAGCCAAAACAAGCCATAGCCAAAAAGTAAATATACTGCCTGATATTTAGCATAGATCCCTAAAGAAACACTGATCAGTGAAAGGCTGAGAAACAAATTGATTTTTCTTTTTTCCGTGGCTTTCAGGTATTTGATAAAAAACAAGAGAGAAGTCATCCAAAATAAGACCAATGGTCCATCAGGCATGATAAACAAGCCACTGATAATAAACCCATAAATGCTTGTGTTAAAAAGTACAGCAGCAATAAGTCCTGTTCTTTCATCCTTGATCTCCTTCCCTATCAAATACATCAACAGTGTACTCAATGATCCCGAAATAATAAAACCCAAGCGTAAAGCTAATTCTGATTCAAAAAATAGATTCAGCGAAAATATTTGCTCAAAGAAACCTACCATTGGTGGATGGTCAAAATGACTCCAGTCAGGATACCTGGCGTAGGTCCAGTAGTATACTTCATCATTCCCCAACTGTATATTATTACCAACAATCAACCTGAGTAAAGTCGAAATGAGGATAAGTAGGCCCAGCTTTTGCTTATTACTCATAGTTCCGACCAAATAATTGTGAGACATTTTTATCGATCCAAGCCGCCTTTTTAAATAGACTTATATTGTCTACAAGTGAACAGCTAAATACAGCTATCAAACTCCCAATGATGGCGCCTGAGAATACATCCCCCAAAAAATGTTGTGACAAATAAACTCTGGAATAGCCCGCAAGTATAGCAATCATAACAAAGAAGAATTTTAGATAATTATTTTTAACAACAAGAACCAGGATCATAAAAATAGCGAAAGCTGTAATGGTATGCCCTGATGGAAAACTATTCCAGGCATGCATTTTTACGCCTTCCACCAGGTGAAGAACTTCCTGATCTTCAAAATATTTTGTAGGTCTTGGCATTCCCTTAAACAAGAGTTGCTTGGTGACAAAGACAAAGATAAGGGTCATCAGTGCTGCCAGAAGTTCGTATAGGGCCCATCGAAATCTGATAAAAGCCAAAACAACAATCACTATTGCAAATATAGCTCCATCACCTAGATTGGTCATATATTTAAAAAAAATGTCTGCTGCCGGAGAATTCCATTGATTAACCAAAAGATGTGAAGGCCCCTTTCCATAAAGGATCATAAAAAAAAGAATTCCGCAAAGAAACGGAACCAACAAAAATTGGATACTTTTTTCTCTAAGGAACTGATTTAAATATTTCACTTTTTTATCAATTTTCAGCTGCACGCTGATTCTTTTACAAATTTGTAGCTAATTGCTTGGTTCCTCTCAGCATTTCCCTTTTACCCGGAGGGCCGGGTAATCTCTCCACTTTAAATCCAACAGCCTGCATAGCTCTTCTAACGCTACCTTTTGCCGCATAAGTTACAATTATACCATTCTCTTTCAAAGCTTCAAACATCTTCTTAAAAATGGTCTCAGTCCATAATTCTGGCTGAACTCTTGCTCCAAAAGCATCAAAATAAATAAGTTCAAATACTTCATTTTCCTGATAGTCCTCAAACATAATTTGTTTTTTGGTCAAATTGAAATTCGAACTCATCTCAATAGACACATTCCAATCAGAGTTTTGCATACTTTGGTATACTGCTGATTCGTCTTCAGCTTTTAGTTGTTGCAAATGATTCAATTCAAAGATTAGTTTAGTTTCCAAAGGATAGCCTTCAAGTCCTATATAATCAATAGCTAAGTTTCTTCTTTTTGCCTCAAGATAAGTGATCATACAATTAAGACCAGTCCCGAAACCCATTTCAAGTATACTAAGCGAACTTCCTTCTTTAAAAAGATCTAATCCGCTTTTAATAAATACATGATAAGCTTCTTGAATCGCACCGTGCTTGGAGTGATAATTCTCATCCCATTCAGGCAAATAAACACTCGATGAGCCATCTGAAGTCTGTATGATCTTTCTTTCCATATTATTGAAATCGGAGCAAAGGTAAAGAATTAATATGCTTTCTAAAGCTAGCCCTATGGAATTACATACATGCCAAGTCTTTGGCAGACAAATTGAGTTTTGGTTTCCAAGTAAAATTTATCTTGTATAAAGCCGGTATCTTCAGCATAAAAAAAAGGCATTTATACATTTTTTGAACGATAATAATTACTTTTGTAAAAAATATCATTATCATGAGTTTAGAAGTTAGTCATAAGATCACTATAGAAACGGCAAAGAATTCAAAAATCAGTCAAGTAGATTTTAATAACCTCCCTTTTGGACAGGTCTATACAGATCATATGCTGGTTTGTGATTATGAAAATGGCAAATGGAATAGCCCGAAAGTAGTACCTTATCAAAATATAAGTCTGGATCCGTCTGCAAAAATATTTCATTACGGACAGTCGATATTTGAAGGGATGAAAGCTTATAAGGATGAACAGGATGCTATCTGGTTATTCAGACCTCTTGACAATCAGAAAAGGTTTAATATTTCAGCAAAAAGGCTCGCTATGCCAGAACTTCCAGAAGCTCATTTTATGGAAGGCCTTGAGACACTTTTATTACTGGAAAAAGACTGGATTCCAACCACAAAAGACAGTTCTTTGTATGTCAGACCGTTTATGTTTGCCTCAGGGAACGGATTTCATGCGTCTCCTTCAGACAAATATAAATTTATCATCGCTTTTTCTCCTTCCGGACCTTATTTTGGAGGAAAATTGAAAGTCCTGATCGAACAGCAATATTCAAGATCGGCCAATGGAGGTGTGGGTTTCGCTAAAGCAGGCGGAAACTATGCTGGTCAGTTCTATCCTACCAATCTTGCGATTCAAAAAGGGTATCAACAAGTCATCTGGACTGATGACACGAATCATGAAAACATTGAGGAGGCCGGAGCAATGAATATTTTTATTCGTATCAATGACACACTTGTTACGGCACCGACCAGTGACCGAATACTTGACGGTATTACAAGAAAAAGTATTATTGAATTAGCCAAAGACCAGGGTATCCGAGTTGAAGTGAGAACTATTTCTGTCCATGAGGTTATAGAAGCTTCTGAAAATGGAAGTCTAAAAGAAATGTTTGGAGCAGGAACCGCAGCTGTTATTTCTCCTATATCGGGATTTGGTTATAAGGATAAAGACTTTTTACTTCCTGAATTAGAAGATACTTATGCTGCTACATTAAAAAAGCAAATTACCGACATACAGTACAACCGATCAGATGATAAATTTGGTTGGAGACATGCTGTTAAATAATATAAGGCCTCACTTTATTGAGGCCTTTTTTTATTATTTCCTATTGATTTTCGTCGGTTAGTATCGATGCTATATTCGGTTTAAAATAACTCGGCCCTTTCATTACCTTACCGTCTTCACGGTAAATAGGTTTTCCATCAGCACCAAGTTTACTCATATTACTTCTTTGAATTTCATTGAACACTTCTTCAATCTTATATTGCATACCGTGTTCGAGAATAGTACCGCATAAAATATAAAGCATATCTCCCAAGGCATCAGCCACCTCCACCAAGTCATCATTCTCTGCCGCTTCAAGATATTCATTATTCTCTTCGTCCATCAAATCAAATCTTAACTTCAACTTTTGGTCTGAAAGCTTGGCTACAGGGCTATGCGAGACACCTAAACCAAATGACTCGTGAAATTCCTGAACTGCCTTTATTTTATTCTTCATAGTAGCTTATAAATATTTAATTAAGATATGAGGTGGAACTATTTTCATCATAAAGGCAACCAACCTCCACCTTTTGGTTATATATGCCTTTCTTTTTTTCTTTTTTATGGCACTATAAGTCTGATTCACCGCTTTATCTAATGGTGCCATCCAAAACGTTGGTCCGTCAATGATATCTGTGTCAACATAACCCGGAAGTATATTGGTCACTGTAATTTTCGCTTTTTTCGTTCTTCTGGCTTTCATCCATAAAGACTCCATATAATTTGACTGGTATGCTTTGGAAGCATGATAAGCAGGTATATGCCTGTTCCCAACCAGGGAGGCAATGGAGGTAATACTGACCAGATGACCAAATCCTTGATTTTTAAAATAATTATATGAAAGCTGGTATATCTTCGTGGCTCCGATCACATTGGTTTCCAGGGTAGGAAAGTCTTTGTGCCATTCCAGATCAAAATTCGTTTCCATTATGCCCGAATTATGGATAATAAGATCCACATGGTCAAAAAGCGAAGGGATTTCTTGAAAGAGAGCCTCAGTATCTTCCAAATGAGTTATATCGTGTTGGCGCATCAAGAATTGAGCTGTATTTTCCTCCTTTAAAGAATTCAGTAATTCCTTACGTCTTCCAGTAATCAGTACCTTATAGCCATCTTTTACAAGGAGTTTAGCTAGTTCTCTTCCTATTCCTGAGGTAGCCCCAAAAACGATCGCTTTTTTGTCCATATTATCTTATCTTTGCAGCCTTAAATATAACCAAAATGTTTAGTAGGGGACAACTTATCTTCGCAGCCTTATTTGCTATAGCTTTTATTATTTTGATGGTATGGAGTTACCGAAAAGATATAAAATTGCACAAAATTTATTACACCAAGGTATGGATCGTAGCGCTGGGCATCTTTTTAGCTATCGCGCTATTTGCTACCCTTACTTTTTGGCTGCACTAAACTTTTTAAAATTTAAACCGAAATTTTAGCGCTATACTGCTTCGACCGGTTTTTCTACGACCACTATTTTGTACAATTTGTCGTTTGGCCTGATCCTGAACTCAAGCGGTAAGGTAATATTGTCACCTCTTTTAGCTAATTCACCTTTTTCATCATTGACAAACATTTCTTTAACTTTAAGTTCTTTGGCTCCGGTAGTAGGTCCTGTAATAAGTATCTGATCACCTACCTTAAGGTCATAAGCTTCCAATTTGAACTCCCCGATATTGGCTTTAGGAAAAAAGTGAACACCTTTACCAACATAAACTTTTTTCTGAGTCGCATGAGACCCTGATCCCTTGCTCCACTCTCCAAGTTTTTGACCTAAATAATATCCATTCCAAAACCCTCTGTTGTATACCTTCTCTAGCTCAAGCATCCATCCAATTACCTTTTCCTTATCATAAGTTCCTTCCGCTAAAGCATCAATGGCCTGCCTATATGATTTAATCACATTTGCCACATATTCAGGTGCCCTTCCTCTTCCTTCAATTTTAAGCACCTTAATTCCGGCATCTGCTACCTGATCAAGGAAATCAATTGTACAAAGGTCTTTCGGTGACATAATATATTCATTATCAAGTTCCATTTCAAAACCAGTTTCCTGATCTATAACCGTATATTTTTTTCGGCAATTTTGCTTACATGCACCTCTGTTCGCCGATGAATTTGCAGAATGTAAACTCATATAACATTTCCCGGACACCGCCATGCAAAGAGCACCATGTCCAAAAATTTCTATTTCCAACAATCTTCCTGATGGTCCTTTGATTTCCTCCTTTTCTATTTGTTCAGTAATCTTCTTCACCTGACGCAAACTCAGTTCGCGACTTAGCACAACAGTGTCTGCAAACATGGCGTAGAATTTCACCGTTTCTATATTGGTAATGTTGATTTGAGTGGAAATATGTACTTCTATCCCTTCCTGTCTGGCCATTGCTATAACAGCCTGATCCATTGCTATAACCGCTGAAATATCGGCTTCTTTAGCTTTTTTTAGTAAGGTTTTTACGATACTTAGATCATGATCGTAAATAATCGTGTTCAGGGTAAGGTAAGTTCTTACATTCTTCGCCTTACACCTCAGAGAGATCTCTGGAAGATCATCCAGTGTAAAATTAATTGAGGCTCTTGCCCTCATGTTCAATTGCTCTACCCCAAAGTAAACAGAATCAGCTCCATTATCAAGGGCCGCTTGCATGGATTCAAAATTCCCGGCAGGTGCCATTAACTCAATTTTATTATTTCCGTTCAATACCATAACCTTCACTAAGTTTTTTAAAGCCGCAAAATTACGATTTATTATTTAATCAATAATTATCTGTTAAAAATTTAGACCTTGGACCTAAATTTGATATAAATTAAACAAAGTGTTATTTAATTAAACAATGATCAACTTACATAGTTAATTATTTAGCATATTTGCAGCTTCAAAAATGAAAATTTTAAATTAAAAAAAATGAAAATTGCAGTAGTAGGAGCTACCGGAATGGTAGGAAACGTGATGTTAGAAGTGCTGGAAGAAAGAAATTTTCCCATAACAGAATTATTAGTGGTGGCTTCAGAGAGATCTGTTGGTAAAAGTCTTTTATACAAAGGTAAGAAGCATACAGTAATTGGGTTACAAGATGCCATTGATCAAAAACCTGATATAGCCTTATTTTCGGCTGGAGGTGCAACCTCACTAGAGTGGGCCCCAAAATTTGCTGCTGCTGGAATAACGGTTGTTGACAATTCATCTGCATGGAGAATGGACCCTAGTAAAAAGCTAATAGTTCCCGAGATCAATGCTGGAGAACTGACTTCAAATGACAAAATCATCGCCAATCCAAACTGTTCAACTATACAAATGGTGATGGCTTTGGCTCCTTTGCATAAAAAATACGGAATTAAGCGTCTGGTCATCTCGACCTACCAATCAATTTCGGGAACCGGTATAAAAGCCGTGAAGCAACTTGAAAATGAATACCAGGGGATCAAAGGTGAAATGGCATATCCCTATCCAATCCACAGAAATGCATTGCCTCATTGCGATGTTTTTGAAGAAAACGGATACACGAAGGAAGAAATGAAACTGGTGAATGAAACTCGAAAAATTCTGAACGACGATAGCATTGCTGTTACGGCCACTGCCGTAAGAATACCTGTTGCAGGAGGTCATTCTGAGAGTATCAATATTGAATTTGACAATGATTTCGACGTAAACGAATTAAGACGTCTGCTTCATGAAACTGAAGGTGTAGTGGTCAAAGACAATATAGAAACCAATACCTACCCGATGCCTATTTATGCAGAAGGAAAAGATGATGTTTTTGTAGGAAGGATCAGAAGAGATGAATCACAACCAAATTCACTTAATATGTGGGTCGTTAGCGACAACCTTAGAAAAGGTGCCGCAACAAACACCATTCAGATTGCTGAATACCTGATCAAACAGGGCTTGGTGTAATTTGGAAT
>CAZPHF010000038.1:0-24640 GCA_964586115.1 uncultured Flavobacteriaceae bacterium
GGTGCAAAACTAAAACCTTTTTCTATAATCACCAAATAAATATTTAAAAATATTTTATAATAATTATAGCCCTTAATTTTGCTGTAAGAATCATGAACATTACCGTGTAATAGTCATAAAAAAAAGGATTGCAAATTTATAACCCTTTTATTTAATCAGCAAATAAAATATGAATTTTATTTACCTTTTCAAACCATCAGTTTCTTCACAATGAACGGACCCGTAAAAAACGGGACTGCAAATGTAAAACAAATATGAATAATAGAAAATAAAAAAGCAGTCAAACTTATTAACAATTAGAAGATTTTTCAACTCCGCTGCTTAGCCTCAAAGCTATTAAGTTGATTCTTAAAAACTTGAAGTCTTTCTACAAATGAATGGGAAGGTAAATTAATTTCAGATATAGACTTATTAAGATCAAATCCTGTACTCAAGGGTCTTTTTGCAGGTAAACTGAGCGCACTTGTTGCCACGGGATGTATCAATTTTTTATCAAGAGAAAAGACATCCGCTATAGCGAGAGCAATCTCATAAATACTCATTAACTCATTACTGGACACATTGAATACACCCTTTGCTCTCGACTCAAGAGCAAGCCAGCAGGCTTCAGCCAAATCTTCTGCATATGTGGGCATCCTTAACTGATCGGTCACTACGCGTATTTCTTTGTTATTCTCAAGTGAATTCTTAACCCACAATACGATATTACTTCTATCATTTCTATCCACCAGACCATAAACCAGTACGGTACGAAGGATTGCATGGGTCACTTTTGACTCCTGTATCATCAATTCAGACTTCAGTTTGGAAAGCCCGTAATAATTTACAGGTCGTGCCACATCCTCCTCCTTATATATTGATCCCTTTTCTCCGTCAAAAATAAAGTCGGTTGAAAGATGTACGAGATACACATCTTTATTTTCACAATACCCAAGAATATTGGCCACCACTTCTATATTCATTTGATCACACTCCTCCTGTTGCAATTCACAAGCATCTACATTGGTCATAGCAGCTGTATGTATGATCACTTCGGGAATAATTTCACTAAGGATCCTTAATAATCCAACTTTATCGAGTAAGTCAACATCATAATACGTGTAACCCTTTTGATTGTCAAGCCTATTAACACCTCTAGACAAGGCATGAACCTCATAGCCTGGCTTTGTCAAAAATAGTTTTACCAGCTTCTGTCCGAGCAAACCGTTACTTCCAGTGATGATTACTTTTTTCAAAATACAGGGATAGATTTAGAATAATTTATTCAATTTCTGGATCTCTTCTGGCCTACCTATGACAATCAACTTAGACTTAGGCACCAATATGGTCGTAGCATCAGGATTAATGATATATTCCTTATCAGGCGTTTTAAAGCCAATCACGGTACAGCCTGTCCTCTTTCTCAGGTCAAGATCTAAAATCGATTTATTGGTATATTTCTCGGGTAAGTTTTCAATGACCAGTTCTTCAATATTGGAAGAGCTTTCTCCTTCAATTGACAAGCGATCAATAAATTCAATAACATCAGGAGTTACGACCAAGGAAGCCATATGTGCACCCCCGAGCTTATCAGGCATGATGACATTATCGGCTCCTGCCACTTTTAATTTTTTATTAGAAGTATCAATAGATGCCCTGCTTACAATTGTACACTTACCGTTCAACTGTCTGGCCGAAAGAACAACATACAGATTATCAGCGTCAGAAGGTAGGGTTGTAATCAAACTGGAAGCTCTGTCAATTCCTGCCGATAGCAACACCTCATCGCTAGTTGCGTCTCCTCTGATATATAACATCTCGCCATCAGCTTCAATTTCTTCAATTAATTCAGGATCACTCTCTACGATTACACAGCCCCTTTTATAACTCTTTAATCTTGCCATCGCCTGCTTACCGTTACGGCCAAATCCACAAACGATCGTATGGTTCTCTAAACGTTGTATTTTTTTTTGCACCTGCTTAAATTTTAGTTCCTCAATGAATTTGTTATTTGCAATATAATCTGTAATCACCGAAATGATATAACCAAAAATTGTAATACTTGTTATGATGAGTAAAATCGTGAAAATCTTAGCATCGGCATCCAATGGTTCTACCTCTTTAAATCCAACCGTCGAAATTGTAATAACGGTCATATACAAAGCATTTACCCATCCATAATCTGCGATATAAACAAAACCACATGTCCCTATCAAAATGATAAGGAACAGCATGCTTAACGCAATATAGAATCTTGATTTTATAAAACCACTTTTAAACGCCAATTGAATATATTTTAAGGTTATAAATCAAAAACAGAAGTTCTTTTGGTATAAATCATATCCTTTAGTTTTAATAGAAACGCCAAAGTAAGATAAATACCAAAGGAAAGCCCTACGGTTACAAAAGATATATAGATAAAAAAAAGGCGCACATTAGCAGCACGCATGCCTAACTTGTCGGCAAATCTTGCAGAAACATCAAAGCCTCTGATCTCAAAATAGTGGCGTATGGAATGGATAAAGTTCAAGCTTAATTTTTTACTGCAATTTATAAAAATAAAATTTAGAATACATCTATAATTTAAAACTGATTTCAATTAAGTAAATTTGCACTTTTTCAACTTTATATGGGTAAAAAACAGGATTGCATCGAAGTACTTGGCGCCAGAGTTCACAATTTAAAGAACATTGATGTCAGTATTCCCAGAGAAAAACTGGTCGTGATTACGGGTTTGAGTGGCAGTGGAAAGTCTTCACTGGCTTTTGATACGATCTATGCTGAAGGACAAAGAAGGTATATAGAAACGTTTTCTGCTTATGCAAGACAATTTCTTGGAGGGCTTGAGCGCCCTGATGTGGACAAAATAGAAGGACTTTCTCCGGTGATCGCCATTGAACAAAAAACGACAAGTAAAAGCCCTAGATCAACGGTAGGAACCATTACTGAAATTTATGACTTCTTGCGATTGCTTTATGCAAGAGTTGGTATTGCTTATTCTTATAATACTAACGAAAGGATGGTGAGTTATAGTGATGAAGAGATCCATAAACTCATTAGTAATGATTTCAAAGACGAAAAAACAATAATTCTGGCACCTGTGATCAAATCAAGAAAAGGTCATTACAGGGAGTTATTTCAACAGATTTCCAAACAAGGTTTTATAAGAGTTCGCGTTGACGGAGAGATTAAAGAGATCGAAAGAGGTATGAAACTCGATCGCTATAAAACCCATGATATAGAAATCGTAATTGACAGGATTTTGATCAATGATTCTTCCGCCAAACGCCTTATGGAAAGCATCAGAACAGCTATGTATCACGGTGACGAAACCCTGATGGTCATCAGTCAAACAGATGACAATGATATATTACAACCCAGGTATTTCAGCCGAAACCTAATGTGTCCGTCTACCGGTATCTCCTACCCTAAACCCGAACCGAACTCTTTTTCCTTTAATTCACCTAAAGGTGCTTGCGACAATTGCAATGGCCTTGGAAAAGTGCATGAGATCAATTTGGATAAGATGATTCCTAATAAACAACTGTCTATTAAAAATGGTGGCCTTGCTCCACTAGGTGAGGAAAAAAAATCATGGATATTCAAACAGTTAGGACATATCGCTGAAAAATTTAGCTTTAGTTTATCAGATCCAATAGCTGACATTCCTGAAGAAGCCATGGCCTTGATACTGTATGGCGGTAAAGATAAACTAGAGATCAACTCGAAAGAATTGGGGGTATCAAGAAAATATGATATTGATTTTGAAGGGATTAGTAATTTTATTTTAAACCAGTATAACGAAAGTCAGTCAGGCTCGATCAAGAGATGGGCGAAAGGCTTTATGGACGAAGTAAATTGCCCGGTCTGTAAAGGTGACCGACTAAAAAAAGAAGCTTTATATTTTAAGATCAATGAAGCCTCCATTGCTGATCTTTCTGACATGGATATCGATCATCTTGCCTCCTGGTTTGATGAACTGGAACCAAAATTAACTGAGAAACAACTTCTTATAGGTTCAGAAATTATCAAGGAACTGAGAACTAGAATACAGTTTTTACTGGATGTAGGTCTCAATTATCTCGCTTTGAGCAGGGGCTCAAAGACGCTTTCGGGGGGAGAAGCCCAAAGAATTCGTCTGGCTACCCAGATAGGATCACAACTTGTTGGTGTTTTGTATATACTTGATGAACCCAGTATCGGTCTGCATCAACGAGACAATGTTAAACTGATAGAATCTCTTCAAAAATTGCGTGATCTGGGCAACTCTGTACTAGTTGTTGAACATGATAAGGACATGATGATCGCCTCCGATTATGTGATTGATATCGGACCCAAGGCAGGTAAACACGGTGGTGAGATCATAAGTATTGGGACGCCTGAAGAATTGCTAAAAAGTAAAACACTAACCGCAGATTATCTCAATGGGACAAGAAACTTTGAAATACCTAAAAAAAGAAGGGAAGGCAGCGGAAAGGAAATCATCCTTAAAGGGGCCAAAGGTAATAATCTAAAGAACGTCACACTGAAGGTACCTTTGGCAAAACTCATAGGGGTTACTGGAGTTTCAGGGAGTGGTAAATCATCACTGATCAATGAAACACTGTATCCAATATTGAACAGACACATTTACAAAGCTGTCAAAGAACCGCTACCCTATTCGTCTATTCAAGGTTTAGAGCACATAGATAAGGTCATAGATGTGAACCAAACGGCCATTGGAAGAACTCCAAGGTCAAATCCCGCCACTTATACAGGAGTATTTGCCGAGATCAGAAGTCTTTTTGCCAAAACACCAGAAGCACAGATCAGAGGATACAAACCGGGTAGATTTTCTTTTAATGTTAAAGATGGTCGCTGTGAAACCTGCAGAGGAGGGGGCGTAAGGGTTATAGAAATGAATTTTTTGCCTGATGTAGAAGTAGAATGTGAAACTTGCCAGGGAAAAAGGTTTACAAGAGAAACCCTTGAGGTGCGATATAAAGGGAAATCTATTTCCGATGTATTAAATATGACCATAGAGGAAGCGGTTAAATTCTTTGAGCTCATTCCAAAGATCTATCTGAAACTGAAAACAATTGAAGATGTAGGCCTTGGCTATATCACTTTGGGTCAGCAATCTACTACCCTCTCAGGGGGTGAAGCGCAGCGTATCAAACTCGCGGCAGAGTTATCAAAACGCGATACTGGAAATACTTTTTATATCCTCGACGAACCCACAACAGGTCTGCATTTTGAAGATATCAGTATTCTGATGAAAGTATTAAATAAACTAGCAGATAAAGGGAATACTGTGGTGGTCATCGAACATAATCTTGATGTAATCAAATTATGTGATCACATTATAGACATCGGAAAAGAGGGTGGAATGAAAGGAGGCAAAATTCTTTGTACCGGAACTCCCGAGGAAATATGCCTGAAAACGCAAAGTTATACCGCCGGATTCTTAAAAAAAGAACTAAATTTATAGGTTTGTAAATTGATGACCTTAAAAAAATTAGACTATGACACCAAATGAAGATAAAAAAATCAGGGAAACACTAAAGCAAAAAACCTGGAATGAAATAAAGACAAATGATTCATGGGCTATTTTTAAGGTCATGAGCGAATTTGTAGATGGCTATGAAAAATTGAGCAGAATTGGACCCTGTGTAAGTATTTTTGGATCTGCAAGAACGAAGCCGGGAGAAGCCTATTATGAATTGGCCGAAAATATTGCATTTAAACTCACCCAGAATGGGTATGGAGTGATCACAGGTGGTGGTCCTGGTATTATGGAAGCTGGAAATAAAGGAGCTCACAGAGGTGGTGGAGTTTCGGTTGGTTTGAATATAGAATTACCTTTTGAACAAAAAGACAATCCTTATATTGATCGTGGAAAAAGTCTTGAATTCGATTATTTTTTCGTCAGAAAAGTTATGTTTGTCAAATATGCACAGGGATTTGTGGCCATGCCAGGTGGTTTTGGAACCCTGGATGAGCTTTTTGAGGCCATAACACTGATACAGACTAAAAAAATTGGTAAATTCCCGATTATACTTGTCGGCAAGTCGTTTTGGGCCGGATTGATGGATTGGATCAAAGATATGATGCTTCATAAAAATGGCAACATAAGTGAAGATGATCTAAATTTATTTCATATTGTCGACAGGGCAGATGAAGTGGTGGATGTCATTAATAAATTCTATATGAAACATCAGTTAAGTCCGAATTTTTAATCATTATTTTTGTCATTCGGTAATTTTAAAAATTTGCAAAACAAAAAGATCATAGGGCTATTACTGTTGTTGGTGCCTTTCTTTTTGCATGCACAAAACAATCAGATATCAATAAAGGCTACCTTTCTTAATGACCATAAGATACTGATTGATCAGGAAATCACCTATTATAATCCATCGGGTCAGCAGATGGATACGATTTACCTGCTGAACTGGGCAAATGGTTATAAAGACAAGACCACTCCTTTGACAAAAAGACTCATAGAAGATTATGACAAAAGCCTTTATTTCGCAAAAATTAAAGACCGTGGTTACTCAAATATTCGCTTCTTGCAGTGTAATGATTCAAATGTCAATTTCCATGTATTAAATGATGCTTCTGATATTGTCAAAATAGTACTCCCCTCGTCTTTAGGGCCCAAAGAGGCGGTTAAAATTCACATTATTTATGAGGTTAAAGTTCCGAAAGACAAGTATACCCGCTACGGCCATGATGAAATGAATTACAACCTCAGGTACTGGCATATGACTCCAGCTGTTTTTGACAAAAAATGGCATTTGTACAGTAATTTAAACATGGATGACTATTATGTACAGCCTACTGACTTCAATATTGATTTCGCTATTCCTCTAGGTTCTACTCTGTATTCTGACCTTGAACAAAAAGCATCGATCAATGAAGATCACGTTTTATACAAGTTAACGGGTAAAAACCGATTGGATGTTGAACTCAGTATCCAACTCAACAATAACTTTTCTGCTTACAACACAGAGAAAACAGAAATCGTCACTAATATCAAGAGTAAAAATCTTACAGAAAACATAAAGACAGACGTATTACAAAGACAGCTTGATTTTATAGAAGAACATTTAGGTCGCTATCCACATTCTAAAATGCTGATTAATATGGTCGGTTACCAAAAGAGACCGGTTTATGGTTTTAATCAATTGCCAAAATCTTTAAAACCTTTTTCGGACATTTTCGAATGGGATATCAAAATGTTCAAAGCCATCACTGATCGTTATGTTGAAAATACGGTGCTTACCAACACACGCGAAGATAACTGGCTGGCTGATGGTATTCAGATCTATATGATGATCGAATATGTCAAACAGTATTATCCTGAAGTAAAAGCAATTGGTAATATTTCTAAAAAATGGGGAATCCGTACATACAACATTTCCAAACTGGATTTTAATGGGAAATATCCCTTTGTATATAAGTTCTCGGCAAGGAAACAATTGGACCAATCCTTAGACACCCGTTCAGATTCCCTTTCCAACTTCAATTTAAAGATAGTCAACAAGTATAAATCAGGATTGGGTCTGCAGTATCTCGATGTTTACCTAAAGGACGATATCATCAAAAATTCGCTACTGGAATATTATAAAGACAATCAGTTGAAACTTTCAAATACAGATAACTTCAATAAAATTCTCTTATCAAAAACTGATAAGGAACTCAATTGGTTCTTTAGAGATTATCTGAAAAGCAATAATAAGATCAACTATACCATAAAAAAAATCCGCGAAGAAAATGATTCTGTTCATGTTACTATCAAGAACAGGAGTAACTTCCCTGCTCCCATCACGCTATACGGAGTCAATAAGAAGGAGATCAAATTCAAAAAGTGGATAGAACCTATAAAAGAAGAACAAACAGTTACAGTTTCCACAAAAGACATTGATCGTCTGAGTTTAAATTATGAGCACTTAATTCCTGAGGAGAACCTAAGAGATAATTGGAAAAAACTCAATAAAAAATTATTGAATCGGCCTTTGAAATTCACCTTTTTTCGAGACATTGAAGACCCTTATTACAACCAGGTATTTTATAAACCTTTTATCGGTTATAATTTCTATGATGGTTTTCTTCTGGGGGCAACCATATATAACCAGGCACTTTTTAAAAAGAAATGGCTTTTTACAGTATCCCCGGCTTATGGGTTTAAGAGCAATGAAATAACCGGTGGTATGGGTTTTGCTTATGAGCATTTACCACAGTACAGCAGTGTATACAGATATCGTGCAGGATTTTCTGCAAGCCGTTCTCATTATGACAATGATCTTACTTTTAACAAAATCACCCCTTACGTGAGCGTGAATTTTAAAAGGAACTCTCTTAGAGATGTGGGTGGAAAAAGTTTATTGGCGCGTTATGTGATGGTCGATAAAGATGTGCCTGAAGGAATCGTAAATTCGGAATCTTATAAATATAACATTCTAAATTTTCGTTATGCCTTTTCAGAACCTGAGATTGTCAATGATCTCAGGTATTTTGCTGACTTTCAATACAACGAGGGATTTAGTAAAGTTTCAATTGACCTGAGGTACCGAAAACTGACGAATCTGAATCGTTATGTTGACCTTAGAATGTATTTGGGAAGTTTTCTTTTTAACAATACACAAAGTGATTTCTTTAGCTTTGCTCTTGACCGTCCCAGTGATTATTTGTTCGATCTGAACTATCTTGGACGATCGGAAAGTTCTGGTTTCGTAAGTCAGGAGATTATCATCACCGAAGGTGGTTTCAAAAGCATTTTTGAGGATCCTTATGCAAATGAATGGATTGCAACAACAAATGCCAGCATTAGTATTTGGAGATGGGTGGAGTTATATGGTGATGCAGGGTTTCTAAAAAATCGCAATGAAGACGCTCGATTTAAGTATGACTCTGGTATACGACTTAATTTTATTCATAATTTTCTGGAGGTCTATTTTCCGCTCCAATCCAGTCTTGGATTTGAACCTGGTTTCTCAGATTACGCCACAAGAATCAGGTTTGTCCTTACACTCGACTTTGGGCGAGTTTACAATTTGGTAAAAAGAGGTTTTTATTAATCTAGAGGTTATTTCTGAATGAAAAATCACACTTCACACTCGTTTCCAAGTACTTAAGGCGCTTGAAAAAATGCTCATATTTTTTGTATATTTGCAGAACAGCTAAAGCTATATAATATATGATCCATAAGGCGGTCGAATCTTCGAAAAAATTATCCTTTCTTGAGTTTAAAAACGAGGTCATCAATGACTATAAAATCGCTATCCTTAGCAGAGAATGTAGTTTACTAGGAAGGCGTGAAGTTTTGACGGGAAAAGCGAAGTTTGGTATTTTTGGAGGTGGTAAAGAAGTACCTCAGCTCGCGATGGCCAAGGCCTTTAAAAAAGGGGATTGGAGATCGGGATATTACAGGGATCAGACTTTTATGATGGCCATTGGAGAATATGATCCAAGACATTTTTTTGCAAGTCTTTATGGTCATGCTGATATTGAAGCTGATTCGTTTTCTGCCGGAAGGCAAATGAATGGGCATTTTGCCACACACTCCATCAATGATGATGGTAGCTGGAAGGTGCTAAAGGAACAGTACAATGTGAGTTCAGACATATCCCCTACGGCCGGCCAGATGCCACGGTTACTGGGTTTAGCGGAGGCTTCGAAAAAATTTAGAAAAATCGAAGCGCTTGATCAGGAAGGAATACTTTCTGAGAATGGCAATGAAGTTGCTTGGGGTACCATAGGAAATGCAAGTACTTCGGAAGGACTGTTTTTTGAAACCATCAATGCTGCCGGAGTCTTAAAAGTACCCATGGTGATAAGTATATGGGACGATGAATATGGCATTTCTGTACATTCAAAATATCAAACCACTAAAGAAAACATTTCTGAAGTACTTAAAGGTTTTCAAAGAGAGGGTAAAGGCGAAGGATATGAAATATTTGTAGTCGATGGCTGGAATTACACACAACTTGTTGATGTATATACCAAGGCAGCTGCTATCGCCAGAGAAGAACATGTGCCGGTAATTATCCATGTTAAAGAACTTACTCAACCGCAAGGACATTCTACTTCAGGTTCTCATGAACGTTATAAAAATGCTGAAAGGCTTACTTGGGAAAAGGAGCATGATTGTATTGCCAAAATGAGAGAATGGATCCTTAATTTTGAATTAGAGGATCTGGATGGGCAAATGCTAAAATTTGTAGAAAACGAAACTGAACTGGTTGCCCTTGAAAAAGAGGTCAAGGTTGAAGTAAGAAATGCCAAAAACAAATCTTGGAACGAGTATCTAATGCCAATGCTGAAGGAGAGAAAAGAATTATTGAATCTCTTGGAGAAAGCTGCCAGAAAAAGTGAAAATGAGATTTTTATTGAAAAGATAAAAAGAGAGCTCGAATCTATTGAGGAGCCAATAAGAAAAAATATCCTCTCCGTTGGTAGGAGAAGTCTCATATATCTTAGAAACGAGGAGTTCAAGGAAAAGGAATTACTTCAGAATTGGGTCAAAGAATACATGGAATTACAACAGCCTAAATACAGTGCTCATCTCTATAGTGAATTGGAGAATAGAGCTAGTAATATCGAAGAGGTTGAAGTAACGTATGATGAGGAAGCAGAAGACGTTGACGCAAGACTAGTGTTACGAAACAACTTTGACACCTTGCTTAGTAAAAATAAAAAGATACTCATATTTGGAGAAGATTCAGGTAAAATTGGAGACGTAAACCAAGGACTCGAAGGGCTACAGGAAAAGTATGGAGAAGAGAGGGTCTACGATACAGGAATCAGGGAAGCAAGCATTATAGGACAAGGTCTGGGTATGGCAATGAGAGGGCTGCGACCTATTGCAGAAATACAATATCTAGACTATATTTTTTACGCCACTCAGGTACTTACTGATGATCTTGCAACGCTTCGATACAGGACCTTTGGAAAACAGGTAGCACCTTTGATCATCAGAACAAGAGGACATCGATTGGAAGGGATTTGGCATTCAGGATCTCAGATGGGTAGTTTGATCAATCTGTTTCGTGGGATTTATATTCTGGTACCGAGAAACATGACCAAAGCTGCCGGATTTTACAATACTTTGATGCAATCAGATGAACCAGCAATAGTGATTGAAAATCTGAATGGATATCGTCTTAAAGAAATGATGCCTACCAACTTAGGAGAATTTACTACGCCTATCGGCGTGGTGGAAACCGTTAAAGAAGGAAGTGATATTACTTTGGTATCTTATGGATCGACCTTGAAACTTGTGGAGGAAGCCTCAAAAGATTTATCTCAGGTTGGAATAGATGCAGAGATCATTGATGCACAGTCATTATTACCATTTGATCTGGAACACGAAGTTTTGGGAAGCGTACAAAAAACGAATAGACTTGTGATTATTGATGAAGATATCCCGGGAGGGGCTTCAGCCTATTTACTTGATGAAATAGTCAATAAACAGGGGGCTTATAATTTTCTAGACAGTAAGCCTACAACGATTACTGCAAAGGCACATCGTCCGGCTTATGGTACTGATGGTGATTATTTTTCAAAACCCTCGGTAAATGATATTTTCGAAAGAGTTTATCGTGTGATGCAAGAAACGGATCCTGTCAAATTCAAGAGCCTTTATTCGTAACAAACGTGACATAGATCACTGATATTCAGTTAAATTATTCTTAAAACTTACTATTTTCAGAAGAATATATTACCTTTGCACCTAATTGGAATTTTTAGGGTTTTGACTTAAACCCAATTCAACCGACTGCCGCCTTTTAATGAAGAGAATATGAACAAAAAAGTAATCTTCTTTCTTTGCCTTGTCATTATGGGTATGGCCGCTCCAACTTCTTATGCAGCTTCCAACACCTCTATAAATTTAGTTTACCTGGAAGATTTTAAGACTTATGCAGGAAACCTCTATCAGACCCTGGATGATCCCGACCTTGGATATGAACCGTTTGAAAAGGCGCTTAAAGGTTATTTAAAATTACAAAAGGAAGGTAAGATTGGAGAACACAGTTACCTTACGGTTATAGACATGAGTATCTCCGCCAACAGGAACAGGTTTTTTTTGATTGATGTTGAAAATAAAAAAATCTTACATAAAAGTATCGTGGCTCATGGTAGAAATTCAGGGGGAGAATTTGCAAAATACTTCTCAAATAAAATAGGTTCTTTTAAAAGTAGCATTGGCTTTTACCGAACCGCCGAAACTTATCAGGGAAAACATGGTTTATCCCTGAGACTGGACGGTCTGGAATATAGCAATAGCAACGCGAGAAAGCGAGCTATTGTAATCCATTCTGCTGACTATGTCAGTTCTGTATTCATTGAGAAAAATGGGAGGCTGGGTCGGAGTTTAGGGTGTCCTTCCCTACCTCAGAAAAATTATGATCAAATTGTACATACGATCAAGAATGGGTCTTTACTTTTTATCTATTATCCAGAAGATCATTACCTGAAATATTCGACGCTGGCCAACTATAAATTATAAGCCAGTTAAATTATTAAATCAAACTTTTATTGATCTTTTTTACCAGACCTGGTCCTTCGTAGATAAAACCTGTATACAGTTGAATCAGATCAGCTCCCGCTTCAAGTTTTTCTTTTGCATCGTCAGGTGAGTGTATCCCTCCTACTCCTATAATGGCAAAGGATTTACCCGACTTTTCAGCTAAAAACCGAATGACCTCTGTTGATCTGTCTTTGACCGGTTTTCCACTTAAACCACCTGTTTCATTTTGATGTTCTGATTGAAGGCCTTCTCTATCTATAGTTGTATTGGTTGCAATAACACCTGCGATCTTAGTCGTATTAACAATGTCAATAATATCCATCAACTGACTATCAGTAAGATCAGGAGCGATCTTTAAAAGAATTGGTTTAGGTTTTTTCTTTTTATTGTTTTCGTTTTGTAGTGTTTGCAACAATTTCATAAGTGGCTCCTTATCCTGCAACGCACGGAGGTTTGGAGTATTTGGAGAACTTACATTGACCACAAAATAGTCTACAACTTCAAAAAGTTTTTCAAAACAGATCAAATAATCATCAAGGGCCTTTTCGTTGGGCGTCACTTTATTTTTTCCAATGTTTCCCCCTATAATGACATCCGTTTTTCTTTTGCGTAATCTTTCAACTACAACATCCACTCCATCATTGTTGAAGCCCATTCTGTTGATCAAAGCTTCATCAGCCTTAAGCCTGAAAATTCTTTTTTTAGGATTTCCTGGTTGAGGTTTCGGAGTAACTGTCCCAATCTCTATAAAACCAAATCCATAATTTGAAAATTCGTCAAAAAGCGAGGCGTTTTTATCAAATCCCGCAGCAAGACCCACAGGGTTCTTGAAGGTTAATCCAAATAATTTTCTCTCCAGAACTGGATTTTCTATTTTAAAAATACTTCTTGTGATCCCTGGAATAAACGGCAGCTTCATCATTCCCTTGATCATTGAAAAAGAAAAGTGATGGACTTTTTCAGGGTCGAATTGAAAAAGAATCTTTCTGACCAGTGATTTGTACATAGGTATCTATTTTTAGGCTATCTCAACTCAGCCTCAAATTGTTTCTTAAATCCTTCCTGCAGCTTTGACATAATCTTATCAATTTGCTTATCTGTCAAAGTTTTGTTATTATCCTGTAAGATAAAACTCAAAGCATAAGACTTTTTACCTTCAGGTAACTTATCCCCCATATAGACATCAAACAAATCAACATTTTTCAAAAACTTCCTTTCACTTTGAAAAGCGTAATTATAGAGATCAATAAAATCTACCTTTTCATCTAGCAATAAGGCCAGATCTCTTTTTACTTCCGGATATTTTGGTAATTCGGAAATCTTGATCTTCTTTTTTCCAACATTGGCGATCACATTGTTCCAATTAAAATCTGCGAACAGCACCTCTTGCTTGATTCCGAATTTCTTAAGTATGCTATTTTTAACTACCCCGAATTCGACAATTTTAGTCTTTCCCAACAGTAGGCTGATTCCTTCCGAAAAAATATCATTCTTGGTTCTGGCATATTTTAATTCAGTGATACCGAGTCTTTCCATTAAGGTTTTCACAACGCCTTTAAGGTAAAAAATATCGAATGCTTTATTGGCTTGAGCCCAATGATCATCTGTTCTTTTACCCGTAAAAGCAATAGACAAATGCTTGTCTTCGGCATAGCCACTATCATATTTATGATAGGTATTACCAAATTCAAACATTTTTAGATTATTATTCTTCCTGTTGATATTATATGAGAGGCCCTCCAATAAACCAAAGAGCATCGATTGCCTCATCACTGAAAGATCACCGCTCAAAGCATTGAGGATTTCCACATTTTTTTCCTTGTCAATGGTTTCAGAAGCGTCAGTATATTCTGGCTTACCCAAAGAGTTATTCATTGATTCATAGATCCCATTGGAGATCAAAAAACCTGCTGCTACCTGTTCAATCTTCTCGGGACTCCATTTATCAGAACTGGATACTGAAATCTTAATCTTTTCAGGAATCTCTATGTTGTTATAGCCATAAACCCGAAGAATCTCTTCAACAATATCAGCTTCACGAGTTACATCTACGCGATAGGCCGGAATGGTCAGGCCAAGTCCTGATTCCGTTTGATGATTTATCTTGATATCCAGCGAAGCCAGAATATCCTTGATGGTATCTGTTGGTATTTTCTCTCCGATAAGCTTTGAGGCCTTTTCATAAGAAAAATTCACTTGAAAATCTTCTATTTTAACAGGATATAGGTCTGTTATATCAGATACAATTTTTCCATTAGCTATCTGAGCAATCCATATGGCAGCTCGTTTCAAGGCATACACTACAGAATTAGGATTGATCCCTCTTTCAAATCTAAAAGAGGCATCAGTATTCAAGGCATGTCTCTTCGCTGTTTTTCTAATGGAAACCGGGTTAAAATAAGCTGCTTCTAAAAAGATCGTGGTGGTATCTTCAGATACACCTGATTTTAATCCACCATAAACTCCACCAATGCACATTGGGTTACTTTCTCCGTCACAAATCATAATATCGTCCTCATGCAAAGCTCTTTCCACTCCATCGAGACCGATAAATTTGGTCCCTGCTGGGAGGTTTTTTACAATCACCTTATCTCCATTGATCTTATCCGCGTCAAAAGCATGAAGCGGTTGACCAAGTCCGTGTAAAATGTAATTTGTAATATCAACAACGTTATTGATGGGTCCCAAACCAATGGCTCTCAACTTATGTTGTAGCCAAGCAGGAGATTCCTCAATTTTAAGATCTGTAATGGTAATTCCTGCATACCTGGGCACCTGCTTTTGATCCTCTACTTCAACCTTAATATTAAAAGTACGCTCATCAATATGAAAATCACTTACCGAAGGTGTATTCATTTTTGTTTGCATATCCTCCATCTGGAGCAATCCAGCATAAAGATCCCTTGCTACCCCAAGATGACTCATAGCATCGGCCCTGTTCGGTGTCAAACCAATCTCAAACACTTGATCATTATAGAGCTCGAAGAGTTCCGCAGCTGCAGTGCCTGTTTCGGTATTAGCCGGCAAAACCATAATACCATCATGACTCGTCCCAATCCCAAGTTCATCTTCAGCACAAATCATTCCATGACTGAATTCACCTCTTATCTTTCCTTTTTTGATCTTAAAACCTTCTCCACTCTCAGCATAAAGAGTGGTGCCAATAGTTGCTACAGGAACCTTTTGCCCTTGTGCTACATTCGGAGCCCCACAAACAATCTGCAAAGGAGAACCAGTACCCAAATCCACTTGGGTTATTTTCAAACGATCTGCGTTAGGATGTTGTTCACAACTCAATACTTCACCGACAATAACACCTTCAAGGTTGCCTTTAACCGATTCAAAAGTTTCAATACCTTCTACTTCCAACCCTAAATCAGTCAAGATCTCTCCCACTTTCTCAGCTTTAAGATCAATGTTCAAAAATTCTTTTAACCAATTATATGATATCTTCATCCTTATAATTTTAAGTCCTCAAAATTAAGAATATTACCCCATTTAAATGCGTTTAAGGCTCATATTTCTTCTTAATTTTTCAGCTGCAAATATATACAATTGCATGTCATTTAGACGCGTATTGTCTCAAGAATATGATTGCTCTTTAGAATGATTTCAAATATTAATTTAAATTCCCTAATTTGCATTATTAATAATTTTTCATAATGTCTATAGAAATAACAAGAATTTTTGACTTCGCATATTATCAACTTGATAAATACAACCTGCCAAAAGCCTTGGTTTCTAAATCTAGTGGAGAGTGGATAGCAACCTCATCCAAGGAATTTATAGCCAAAGCAAACATCGTGAGCAGAGGATTACTTGCTCTGGGTGTAAAGCCTGGAGATAAAATCGCTTTGATCTCATCCACAAACAGAACCGAATGGAATATTATGGACCTTGCTTTATTGCAGATTGGTGCAGTAAATGTTCCCATTTACCCCACTATTAGTAAAGTCGATTACCAATATATTTTTAATCATGCTGAAGTGAAATTATGCTTTCTGTCTGATGAATCTCTTTTCGAAAAGGCCAATGCAGTTCAAAAAGATGTCAAAAGTCTGAAAAAGATCTATTCTTTTGACAAAATAAAGGATTGCCCGCATTGGGAAGAAGTTTTTACCCTTGGTTCTGATGAGTCACTTCAGTTAAAAGTAGATGCTTTAAAAGTTAAGGTCAAGTCAGAAGATCTAGCCACAATTATCTATACCTCTGGAACCACCGGAGTACCTAAAGGGGTCATGCTATCACATAACAACATAGTGAGTAATGTATTGGATACCACAAGTGGATTGCCTTTTTTAAAAGACATTAACAAGGTATTGAGTTTCTTACCCGTGTGTCATGTTTTTGAACGAATGTTGCATTATTTGTATATCTACTCTGGTGTCACTATCCATTTTGCTGAATCCATTGAAAAAATTGCTGATAATGTTAAGGAGGTACAACCTGATTTTATGAGTGTGGTTCCAAGATTACTTGAAAAAATTTACGATAGTATTATTGCAAAAGGAGCCGAGTTAAATGGAATCAAAAAGCTCTTGTTCTTCTGGGCAGTAGATATAGGTTTGGCATATGAACCCTATGGCAGGAATGGCTGGTTTTATGAAAAAAAGCTTGCATTGGCCAATAGGATCATCTTCAGTAAATGGAGAGAAGCGCTTGGAGGACAAATCAAAAATATGGTATCTGGTTCTGCTGCCTTGCAGCCGAGGCTTACCAAAATTTTTACAGCAGCCGGTATGCAGATCCTGGAAGGTTATGGGCTCACAGAGACCTCACCTGTGATATCGGTAAATGTATACGAAGATGAAAACTTTAAAGTAGGGACGGTTGGGAAAGTCATTGCAAATGTAGAAATCAAGATAGCTGAAGACGGAGAGATCCTTGTCAAAGGCCCTAACATTATGCAGGGTTATTATAAAGATCCAAAAAAAACAGCTGAAGTTATGACCGGCGATTTCTTTCACACAGGTGACAAAGGCGAATTAGATAAGGACGGATTTCTTAAAATAACAGGTAGGAAAAAAGAAATTTTTAAAACTTCAGGAGGAAAATATATCTCACCAACCCTCTTAGAAAATGAAATGAAACAATCTCGTTTTATAGAACAAATTCTTGTAATTGGTGAAGGACAAAAAATGCCTGCCGCCATTGTACAGCCTAATTTTGAGTTTGTCAAGGAATGGGCCAGGCGTCATGGTGTAAGTTGTGGTAATACCCCTGAAGAAATGGCTGTAAACAAAGAAGTTCACAGCAGAATTTTAGAAGAGATTGATCATGGCAATAAACATTTTGGAAAATGGGAAACCATTAAAAAGTTTGAGATCACTCCAGAAGTTTGGACAGTTGATAATGAATTACTGACGCCCACTTTTAAACCCAAAAGAGAAGTCATCTTAAAAAGATACAAACATTTGTATGACAAGATCTATGCTTAAGTAGAAAACATGAATCATTGGAATTGGCAAGTAAAATACGAACTAAAAAACCGCTGCTTTCCTCAAAGTCATGACTTTAGAAAAATTCTCTTCGACAATGCAAGATCAGCCTTTATTATCCGGATTATTTTAGTTGTAAATACCTTTGGTTATTCATACATTTGTTTCCTGCAATTATAAAAACAAATGGAGCATTTTATTGTATCAGCACGGAAATACCGACCACAGGTATTTGATGATGTCGTTGGCCAACAAGCCATTACGAACACGCTAGAGAATGCTATAAAAAATGACCATTTGGCTCAGGCCCTGCTTTTTACGGGCCCCAGAGGAGTTGGTAAAACCACTTGCGCCAGGATTCTTGCTAAAAGAATCAATCAGGAAAGCATGGATGACCCAATGGCTGAAGAGGATTTCGCCTTTAACATCTTTGAATTGGATGCGGCTTCAAATAATTCAGTGGATGATATCAGAACACTGACCGATCAGGTAAGGATTCCTCCTCAAACGGGTAAATTTAAGGTGTATATCATTGATGAGGTACATATGTTGTCTCAGGCAGCTTTCAATGCCTTTCTTAAAACTCTTGAAGAACCGCCGGCACATGCCATATTTATTCTGGCTACGACCGAAAAACACAAAATCATTCCCACAATTTTATCAAGGTGTCAGATATTTGATTTTAAACGCATTGGTGTCTTAGACATCAAAAACTACTTGTATAAGATCGCAGAAGGTGAAAAAGTAGAAGCCGAAGATGACGCGCTTCATGTCATTGCCCAAAAGGCGGATGGTGCCCTTAGAGATGCCCTGTCTATCTTTGACCGTGTGGTGAGCTTTTCAGGGGATCAACTGACCCGAAAAGCAGTTTCCGAAAATCTGAACGTCCTGGACCACGATGCTTATTTTCAGGTTACAGATCTGTTGTTGGATAACAATATTCCCCAAGTATTAATTACTTTGAATAACATCATGACCAAGGGTTTTGAAGGTCATCATTTTATAATTGGTCTTGCCTCTCATTTCAGGGACCTTCTTGTAGCTAAAGATGCAGCGACCGTTCAATTACTTGAGGTTGGTGATTCGACTAAAAAGCAATATTTGGAACAGGCTAAAAAATCAGATATTCGATTTTTAATGAGGGCCATCGATCTGGCCAATGACTGCGATCTGAATTTTAAGAGCAGTAAAAACCAACGATTATTGGTTGAATTGACTTTAATGAAAATCGCATCCATCAATTTTGATGGCAAAAAAAAAATCTAAACGATTCATAATTCCTTCATTTCATTTTTTAACGACCAGCCCTCCTCCAAAATCGAGCCCTGTAGCTAACGTTGTTTCCGATACTCAAAGACCACCAACGCCAAAACAACCTATAGAAGTCCCTGCTAAAATCGCAGAAAGATCTTCAATAAGTCGACCAACTACTCCAAAGCCAATCCTCAAACCCAAACCCCTGGATCTTGAAAAAACAGGTCGTCGTAACTCTGCTCTTTCTTTATCCAGTTTAAAAAGAAACAAAGAGGAAGAAGCAAGTTTCAAAAAGAAACAGGGACAAGCCAAACAGATAAAAGACCTTCCAAAGGATCCGTTTACAGAAACTACATTTTTAGAAGTATGGAATACCTACGTGAATGATCTCCATCTCAAGGGAGAAAAAATCCTGGCTTCAATACTCAAGGCAGATAGTCCAAAGCTAAAAGGACACATGATCCATCTGGCTTATCCAAATGAAATGATGAAAGTAGAGCTTTTAAAGGTTCGTCCAAAAGTGCTGCGTTATTTAAGAGAAACGCTAAATAATTACGAGATTGATTTTCAGATTACTGTAAATGAAGATAATACCAAACGGTTTGCTTATACGCCTCAGGAAAAATATGAATTACTAAGAGAGAAGAATGAGGCGCTGGCCTTATTAAGAAAAAAGTTTAACCTGGATCTTTAAATTCGGATTTAGTCCTTTACAGTTAGTCTCAATACTGAACAGGCTGAGCTATCAGCAAATCTATCCTTATTTTTACCTAGCAACACATTCTGCCAGTTCCCCTTTTCAGGAGTTCCAATAATCAAAAGATCATATTCTGCTGAAGTAACCGATATGGTTTCAATAGGATTCTTAGCTCGTTTGACAATAACAGTTGATGGAGAAGAAACTCTGGTCAGCAACTTATTGGAGGAAGCTTCAATCAAGCCCATATCAGCATCTGACATACCCTCATCCACTACATGTAAAAGTGTAAGGGAAGCTTTGTAAAACAAACATACCCGATCAGCTATAGCGACAAAATTTTTATCTTTTCTACCCGGCCTCAAGGCCATCACGACTTTACTGATATAACGTACTCCGTTATCCCTGAAAAGTGCAAAATCAGAATTCACATGGTCAACAAACCACCCTATAGGATTTCTGACAAGTAAACCTTTATGCGCCCTCGCATCCCAGCCCATCACCATCCAATCTGAATGCGTCTGTTCACTGAGTTCTTGAATAGTTTCAGACAGGTCATGAGTTACCACTGCTTCAAAGTCTATTTTAACCTGCCTTGCTTTGGCCAGGCCTGAGATACGTCTGGCCAGTGAATGGATTTTTGGATTGTCTTCCATAACCGCATCCAAAAAGGTCTGATTGGGCACTTCTGTTATATTAACTGCCTGTGTGACCTCCTTTTTATTCAGTGCCGCCCCAATCTCCAAGAGCATCTCAGGCGACTTTTCATTCCCAAATAATGGAATAACGACACCTGCTTCTGAGGCGATCTTTCCATCGAGAACTGATATGTTGATCTTTGACATATCAATGGGTTCTCTTTTGTTATTTTTATCCCTATTGTACAAAAGATATAAAGCCGGTCGATGTCCGTATTTTCTCAAAATCCCGGTTCTTGCCGTCTTTTTACCAATTTTTAAATAAATAAGATATCCCAAAATCACTATAGTCAAAATAGCTAAGAGTGGCACAAATCCTAGAAAAATTAAAAGAATGATGCCCGAAAGAATACCAAAGATCTGAACGAATGGATATAAAGGAGATTTATAAGTGGGATTGTACCACTGGGCAGAGGTCTCTCTCAGAATAACCACACATATGTTGACCGAGATAAACATCATGACCATAAAAGCACTGGCAAGCTTGGCTATTTTTATAACATCAAGAAACAAAATGACCAGGGCCATGGTAATACAAGTAAGAATGATAGAAGAAACAGGCGTCAGGTATTTATTATGGATCTTTCCCATAAAATCAGGAAGTAACTTATCTATAGCCATAGCAAACGGAAATCGAGATGCAGCCAATACACCCGAATTCGCCATGGAAATCAGGGTGATCACCCCAATTATAGCCGCAATATAGCCTATAAAAGATCCTCCGTTAATCACAGCAATCGTATAGATCGGATGAAGATCGGTTGCTAATTGCTCCATTGGTATGTTCCCAACCAAAGCAAAGGCAACAAAAACATAGATTAAAGTCATGATAAAAAGTGACAGGATCATGGCTCTGGGTAAGTTTTTATTGGGATTCTTTATTTCTCCGGCAATGGCTGCCACTTTAGTAACACCGGCATAAGAAATATAGACAAAGGCAACGGTTGAAACCAGCCCCATTTTGCCATGTGAATAAAAGGGATCCAATAATTCCGGATCTACATTCGGTAGACCAAAAATAAGGACCATCGCCAAAGTAAAAAGTGAAATACTGACAATAACAATTTGAACTTTCCCTACCTTTTTGACACCAAAAATATTAAGCAAAAGAATAATGCCTAAAAAGAAAATAGCGACATATTTCATCATACCAATTGAGCCATTGGCAAGTACAGACAGGTAAGCACCAAAACCAACCAATGCAAAAGCACTTTTGAGTAATAAGGATAACCATAGTCCTATTCCTGCAATAGTCCCAAAAATTGGTCCAAATGCCCTTTCAATATACAAATATGTACCACCAGAGGAAGGCATGGCTGTAGCCAGTTCAGATTTTGAAAGCGCAGCAGGCAAAACACAAATGGCCGCCAGAAGATAAGCGAGCCAAATAGAAGATCCTGTTTTCGCTGCAGCTATACCTGGTAAAACAAAAATACCACTACCAAGCATGCCTCCGATACTAATAGCAATAACAGATGTTAAACTTAAACTGCGTTCGAGCTTTTTCAATTTCCTGATTTTTTCTCTAAAATAGACTTTTTTTAAGAACTACCCTATTTGAAAACATAGCATATGGAATATATATTCTAAATTTGTTCTGTTCAAAAATCTGAAAAGATAACAATCAAAAAGATCATGTTAGGACTAAAGTTTGAAACCTCCACTTCATGGGTAGAAGTAGCCAAAAGTGGTTTGCAGCAAGTATTTACAGACCATGCATTTGCGGAGCAAAAAGCCGCTTCAAATGCCGTCTCCATTATTATTAATTATTCTGAGGAAACCGAACTGGTGCGAGCTATGAGTGATATCGCCATTGAAGAAATGGAACATTTTAAAATGGTTCATGAATTCATGGTGGCCCGCGGAATGGTTTTGGGAAGAGAGCAAAAAAACGATTACGCGAAGCACTTGCATTCATTTTTTACAAAGACCAATGACAGAACAGATGCCTTGATACAGCGCCTGCTGATCGCTGCCATGATTGAAGCCAGGAGTTGTGAAAGATTTAAGATTTTTTCTGAAAACATTGAAGACCAGGAACTTGCTGATTTCTATAGAGACCTGATGGTATCAGAAGCCAACCATTATACCGTATTTCTTGGTTTTGCCCGTCAGTATCAGGATAGAGAGATCGTCGACAAAAAATGGGATGGATTACTGGCTTATGAAGCCGAATTCATGAGAAACCGCGGAACCACCGCAAGAGTGCATGGCTAATGACCATTAATTGATAAATTTAATGGAAAATGGATAATGAGGAGTTTCCCCATTATTCACCTTAATGGCATTGATCACTGGAAATACCAGGCAAACAATCCCTATGGCAATCAATCCAAGGAATCCCAATCCGATCAAAAGAATTAAAGGAACACATATCATGGCATATAAAAACATGCTTAATTGAAAATTAATGATGCCTTTCCCTTGTTCATCCATATCGTAAATTTCATTCTTTTTGCTTATCCAAATAACAAGTGGCACAATAAATCCCCCGAATCCGGTTACCAGATCCAGCAATTGGCTTAAATGCGCTAACATCAATGTTTGTCTATCTTCTCTCATCTAAATGTTTTTCTGTTTGACGGTGAACTCCTTAGATTGTTACAGGCAAATAAAATGAAATGTATGTACCTTTGCCTCCATCTGATCTAAAGACTCAATTAATGCAAGCAAGCTCAAGTATCTCAAATGACACCATTATAGCATTGGCCACTCCATTTGGCGTAGGTGCCATTGCCGTAATCAGATTATCTGGCACAGCTGCTATTGATCTGGTTAACGATTTTTTTAGACCAAGAGGGAAAAACAAATCTTTACATACAGTAGCCTCTCACACGGTTCATCTTGGTTATATAACCGAAGGTAATAGGATAGTCGATGAAGCATTAGTTACTGTTTTTAAAACGCCTCATTCCTATACAGGAGAAAATGTGGTCGAAATATCGTGTCATGGTTCTGCTTATATTCAAAAGGAAATCCTCCAGTTATTTCTTGGTAAAGGGGCCAGACATGCAGATGCTGGTGAATTTACATTAAGAGCCTTTTTGAATGGTAAGATGGATTTGAGTCAGGCTGAGGCTGTAGCCGACGTGATTGCTTCCGATTCTCAAAGTTCCCATAGTATTGCCATGCAGCAAATGCGAGGTGGTTTTTCGAATGAAATCGCAGACCTTAGGGCTGAGCTATTGAATTTTGCCTCTTTGATCGAACTGGAACTGGATTTTTCAGAAGAGGATGTGGAGTTTGCAGACAGAACTGCCTTCCAGGAACTGATCAGTAGAATTACGCAAGTCATCAAAAGACTTATCGATTCATTTGCTTTGGGTAATGTTTTGAAAAACGGAATTCCTGTCGCTATTGTTGGAGAACCTAACGTTGGAAAATCAACCTTGCTCAACACTTTACTAAATGAAGAAAAGGCAATAGTTAGTGAAATAGCAGGAACAACCCGTGATGCCATTGAAGATGAAATTGCCCTAAAGGGAGTAACCTATCGCTTTATTGATACCGCCGGAATTCGCGAAACCAAGGATGTAGTTGAAAATATTGGTATCCAAAAGACTTTTGAAAATATTGAAAAAGCGCAACTAGTGCTTCACTTGATAGATGCCAGCAGCAAACTGGACTTAACCATCTTATCTAAAGAAGAACAAGAACTCCAGGAAAAGTATCCCAACAAAAAAATATTGACCCTGATCAATAAAGCCGATGTTCTCAATGAAAAAGAGGTTGAGGAACTTTTATCTGCTCAACCCAATTGGATCCTGATCTCAGCCAAACAGAAAACCGGATTAGAAGCCTTGCTCAGTCATCTCACTAATCTTGTGAATACAGGTGCCTTGAGCAACCAACAAACTGTTGTTAGTAATTCACGTCATTTCGAAGCACTCAACAAAGCCTTTGAAGCATTAAGTGAAGTCCAGAAAGGAATGGATCAAAACATTTCCTCTGATCTTATGGCCATCGACATTCGACAAGCTTTGTTCCATTTAGGTGAGATCACAGGAGAGATTACTACTGACGATCTGTTGGGTAACATCTTTTCGAATTTCTGTATTGGGAA
>CAZPHF010000039.1:0-24080 GCA_964586115.1 uncultured Flavobacteriaceae bacterium
TCGTCCCAAACGAGGCGCGATAACCGGGCTACGCTACACCCCGAATGATCATCGAATTTTCAGGGTGCAAAGATAATACTTAATCCCACATATTCAAGTAAAATAATTTTTTATTCCTCAAAAGCTAATTCATAGATTCGGCTTATTGCCATATCTAAATCTGTCAAGCCAATATGTCGGCTTTTTCTTATAAATTCCTTTCCTTCAACATAGAGTAAAATTGTAGGTTCAACGAAAACCTGAAGCCCTGCAGAAAGCACTGCTGCACTATTCATATCGATCGAGCTAAAAATAAGTTTTGGATATTTCTGAGTCAATAAGTTCCTTACTTTTGGTTCTAGGGCCTCCCCTACCGAACAACTTTCTGTGGCAAAATAAAAAAGGACACCTTTATGGTCTGTAATTTGCTTTTTAAAATCAACTTCTGACTCTATCATTTTTATGACAATTATTGTTCCATTTGTAAGTTTTCATTGTAATCTACGTCAACAAAAGCCACTCAAATTTAAGGATTAAAAACGGTTATCATAGTATTGAAAAAAAAGATATTGAATCCTATTGTAAACGTTTGGATTTGTATATTTTTGTTAATTGAAATTTAAATTATATAATAATGGATGGCAATATTGAAAGAATAAAATGTTTGATTATAGGATCTGGACCTGCGGGCTATGCCGCCGCCATTTATGCTGCTAGGGCTGATTTAAAACCTATAGTTTATACTGGAATGCAGATGGGTGGGCAGTTAACAACTACCACAGAAGTAGATAACTACCCTGGGTATCCCAAAGGAACAGACGGAACAGCGATGATGGAAGATTTTAAGAATCAGGCAGAGCGATTTGGAACAGATGTGCGGTTTGGATTGGCCACTAAAGTAGATTTCAGCAAGGAAGTTGGAGGTATTCATAAAGTAACTATAGATGAGTCTAAAATTGTTGAAGCAGATACGGTGATCATTTCAACCGGAGCCACTGCTAAATATTTGGGTATTGAAAGTGAGCAACGATTGATCGGAGGTGGAGTTTCTGCCTGTGCCACTTGTGATGGATTCTTTTATAAAGGTCAGGATGTTGTTGTGATTGGTGCTGGTGACACAGCCGCTGAAGAAGCCACTTACCTAGCTAATATCTGTAGTAAAGTTACAATTCTTGTAAGAAAAGACTATATGAGGGCTTCGAAAGCCATGCAACATAGGGTTAATAAAACTAAGAACATTGAAGTGATGTACAATACAGAGCTTGATGAAGTGCTGGGTAAACAGGTAGTTGAAGGCGTAGTAGCGATTAATAACATCAGTAAGGAGAAAACCAAATTGGATATAACCGGAGTATTTATAGCCATAGGCCATAAACCCAATACTGATATTTTTAAAGGTATTCTTGATATGGATGAAGTGGGCTACCTTATTACAAAAGGTAAAACCACCAAAACTAATCTCCCAGGGGTATTTGCGGCCGGAGATGTTCAGGATAAAGAATACAGACAAGCCATCACTGCAGCTGGAACAGGTTGTATGGCAGCACTTGACTCAGAAAGATATCTTGGAGGACTGAAATAAGTTTATCTCTGATTAAAATAAAACTTAGCCTAAGATCATCTTAGGCTTTTTTTATGCCCTTACAACGTTTTCGTAAAAATTTTGGACAAAATCAAGATAAAGATTTATATAATGTAACTTTGCAAACTACTAACTAAGTGTTCAATTTATGGCTGATTCTAGGACCGCTTCCATGCGGTATTTAAAAAAATTTCAACACGTTGTAGACATTCAACAGAAAATTATTTATTTTCTAATAAGTATTATTTCTGCTTTTATACTTACCTATTGGATCAACTCTCCAGAACTAGATCAGGCACAATTATACGTTTTATTCTTACTCTTTTTATCCATCGGGTTGTGGATAACTGAGGCGGTTCCACCCTTTGCAGTTGGTTTATTGATCTTTGGTTTTCTCGTTTTTGCCTTGGGAGGCTATTATGCAGAAATCGATCCTGAAAATGCTGCTAAGAATGTAGCAAAATATGTGCAAACCTGGTCAAATAGTGTGATTTGGTTGATGCTCGGCGGATTTGTTATAGCGGAGGCGATGCAAAAAGTAGGATTGGATAAGACAGTATTCAAAATGACTATTTCAAAATTTGGATCAAAACCGAGGAATGTATTACTGGGTATCATGTTGGTTACGGCAGTATTTTCGATGATCATGTCAAATACTGCTACTACTGCGATGATGATTGCAGCGGTTATTCCATTTATCAATACACTTGATAAGAATGCACCTTTTTCAAAAGCCTTACTCATCGGAATTCCTGCAGCGGCATCTTTAGGAGGCATGGGGACCATTATCGGATCACCACCGAACGCTATTGCGGTAGATGCAATGAGTAGTCACGGGGTTCAATTCGGCTTTTTGGAATGGATGATCATTGGTTTCCCGGTAGCTGTCATCCTGGTATTACTATTTTGGTTATTTCTGATCAACAAATTTGTTCCTAAGGTCTCGACGATTGATTTAAGCTTTCTTAATGATCTTGAGGATGAAAGCCCTAGCAATTCCCGAATATTCAATATCAAAAGAAAAATAGTATCAGGTGTTCTGTTACTGACCCTTGCAATGTGGTTAACGGGTAATATACACGGTATTCCTGCCTCAGCGGTATCATTAATACCCATTATGTTGCTTACCCTCTTGGGAATTGTATCAGGGAATGACATTCGAAAATTACCTTGGGATACCTTGATGCTTGTCGCTGGTGGTTTGTCTTTGGGATTGGCCATTCAGGAAACAGGATTGGCTGAATACTATGTCAAAATGTTAAACAACTACGACCTGAATATATATGCCTTGATGATCGTATTTTCGCTGTTGACAGTTATCTTTTCAAACTTTATGAGTAACACAGCCACCACTACTATTTTGATACCAATAGCGATTATTCTGGTTTCATCAAATCAGGTGATCCTTCCTTTAGTAATTGGGTTGAGTGCTTCGGCAGCTTTGTTTTTACCTATTTCAACTCCTCCAAATGCCATTGCCTTTAGTACGGGTAAACTCGAACAGAAAGATTTTCGAGCTGGAGGCTTGGTCGCTGGTATCATCGGACCTGTTGTGATTATAGCAATGGTGATGCTTATGAATGCTATTTACACTTCTTGACACATCGCATAACAAGAAAGAATCCGATTAGGATCTAAGGACTTTTTTAGGCCCTAGCCAATCAATGACCAGCAGTATCGCTAATCCGAAGAGGACGAAAAATATGGCATACCATGTAGAACTGTCGGTAAAATCAGGGAGATACCTCACATAATTTTGCACAATTTTATTACCAAGGCTATCAAAAAGATACGTATCTCCGTCCATTTTGTAGAGTTCCTTTTTCCATGGCCATACATTGCCCAAAGATCCTCCGATAAAACCTATGATTAGCGCCGTTATCACCTGATGCCATCTTTTCAATAAATAACCTAAAATGTGCGAGGTGATGACCAATCCAAATACGGATCCCAAACCAAAGCTCGCAATGATCTTCAAATAGCGCATCCTTATATTGTCATGAATAAAATCAAAATTCAAGGTGAAAACATCTTGAATTGTCTTGTACAACTCATTAACAGAGTCGACAAGTAACAGCACATAATTACCCATTAAAATAAGAATAAATGATCCTGATAAACCCGGTAAAGTCATACCTGAAACACCCACTATCCCACAAAAAAACACGAACCACAAATTGTCATTCTCTTTGGCAGGACTCATAAAGCTTATCGCCACTCCTATGGCAACACCCAAGCCCATGACCATCAGGTTCAAACGGGAAAAATCATTAAAATCTTTGGCTACATAATAAATTGAGCCCAAAATCATCCCAAAAAATGAAGCCCATACATAGAGTTCAAAATTTTGAATCAAAAAGTCCAAGACCCTCGAAACTGAGAAATAGCTAAAGGTGCTACCAGCAAAAACAAGTAAGAGAAATCTTCCGTTGACGTATTGATAAAAACCTTTAAACCTTCCGTTAATAAGAAGTATCAAGGCTTTTCTATTGATCTTCTGAAGTGAGTAGATGAGCTCTTCATAAAAACCAGTAACGAATGCGACCAAACCACCTGAAACGCCCGGAACTTTATTGGCGGCACCCATGGCTACCCCCTTGACAAAGAGTAGTATTTTATCCCATAAAGTTCTTGTGTTTTCGGCCATTTAATTGTTCTTTTTCAAGGCTAATTTTTCGAGTAAAATAATAAATAAAAAACCTGCTGCTGCCAGTAAAAGGGCATAACCCAATTGAGCATCTCCGTCATATGCCATAGGTAATACACTTTTCTCTTCTAAAATCTTTAGCTTTCCATTGATCATTTCTGCATTCAGAACTTCCTTCCAGGGCCATATTTTATTAAGAGAACCTATAATAAAACCGGTCAAAACTGCCAAAGTTAAATTTTCATAATGATCAAATAACCATTTCAATAAACGGGAAAATGACAATAAACCTGCAACTGCTCCAAACATCAGGGTTGCCAATAAACCAATATTCTTATCATGAATTGCATCCAACACGGGTTTATACATCCCCAGAAGAAGAAGAATAAAACTCCCTGATATACCTGGAAGTATCATCGCGCAGATAGCCAACGCACCAGAAAAAAAGACATATGGATAAGAAACATTAGTAGTCTGCGGTGTCAATGTTGTAATAAAATACGCTGTTAATACCCCTGTAATCATCAAAATAATGGCTCCTACGTTCCATCTTGTAATCTGCCTTCCCACATAAATAATACTTGCCAGTACCAAACCGAAAAAAAAGGACCATATTAAGATAGGTTGTGTATCCAGCAGGTGTCTGATCAACTTTGCTAAAGTTATGATACTTATCCCGATACCTATTACCAGAGAAACCAAAAAGTTACCGTTTAGCTCCTTCCACATAGAAGAAAACCCTTCTTTTTTCCATAGTTTCAAAGTAGCAAGATTCACCTTACTTATGGAATCTATCAATTCTTCATATATCCCTGAAATAAATGCTATTGTGCCTCCAGAAACACCCGGGACAACATCGGCTGCGCCCATGGCTATCCCTTTAAGGGCTATAATGAAATGATCTCTAACTGTTCTTTCTCCCAAAATATCAAGCTAAAAAATTAAGAGCCAAATATAACTAAAATTGCTCAGTGTAAGCTGATATAAGCTAGGGAAAGAAATCGAAAAGATGGCCTAGGACTCGTCTAAACCTTTAAATTTATTAATCAGTAATTGCACCTGTTCAAGTCGAATAACAGTAGGGAATAACTCCTTAGCTACATCCAGATATTTTATATCTGATTTTAATCCGTTTTCAAAGAAAAACAAACCTTCGTTTTCCTTTTGAACCAGGAAATGTAAACCCGCTAATCGATAAACGATTTCGGTTTGATCTTTATACGTTTCTCTCGCATCAAGCAGGACTACAATGGCCTCATGAAACTCTCCTAAAAAATGAAGTACATCTGCCAGCGCAAGATATACCTCTAACCTGTCATCCCCTAATCCTATACATTTATAATAAGCTCGAGAAGCTTCTTCAAATAGATTGAGTTTCAGATTGAGCTCGGCAAATTTATGCCAATACAGGTTATTCTCTTCATCTATGCTGAGTGCTTTATTGATATAAAATAAAGCTTTATGGTAATTCTTGCGGCTGATATAAATATCAGTAAGTGCGAGCCATCCTTTATCCAATAATGGGTCTTCATTTACTGTTTTGTTATAAAAATCAATAGCGTCTTTTATAGATTTCAGCTTTTCGTAACATTTTCCAATTCGCAGATAAGCAAACGAAGTAGGCGTATCCAATTCCATGGTCTTCTGGTAAAATACTATAGCCTCTTTATAATGTCCCAATTCTTCCAAAGTCTTAGCTTTTTCCAAATGAGCTCCGATAAATTCTTCATCAATCAAAATAGAATATTCAAAAGCCTGTAATGCCTTTTGATAATCAAATATAATATAATGCTGCCTTCCCAACTGATGCCATGCAATCTCGCTGTAAGGATCCTTTTCTATGTACTTGTTGAGGTAGGCTATCGCTTCTTCATGCTTCTTCTCCATATCAAAACAATAGATCACATTATATAGCGAGGAGTAGTTTTCATATTCAACATCGAGACTTTTGGCAAAATTCAAACGTGCCGTATCAAAATCTTCCAGAAAGAGATACTCCATTCCTATCATTGAAAGAATCTCTGCTTCTTCATCGGCATATAGCAGCGCGGTTTTAAGATTATCCACAGCTAATTGATGCTTCCCTTTTTTCGAAAAAATAGCTGCCTTTTGAATGTATATATCCTCATTGGAAGGTTCGATCTGCTGCAACTGGTCAAGAATTTTTTCAGCTTTATCCAGTTTTTCATCTAAAATCAGTAATTCAACATGAATGAGTTTTAAGGCTATAGAAGATGGATGTTGAGAGAGACCTAAATGAAGTGCTTTTTTTGCCAAAGAGAATTTCCCACTATCTACATAGTATAGTATGATCTCTTCAAACTCATTAGAATCAAAAAAATATACGCTGTTTGTTTTTAACATCAATTCAAATTTTGATAAAGGTTGATTATCGCTATTATTTGAAAAATGCTGCATATATGTGCTTTTTTGTTCCTACTAAAGTAGCATCAATTAGAGCCCGTGAACGTTGGATCTTTTATTTTTCTTAACAATTTAATTAACACCGTAAATTTTATTTTTCGTCACAAAAAAAACTGTAACTTTGTTTCATATCTAATGCCTTTAATGCTATTATGGCCAAAAAGACCTTACTTGACGAAAAAGAAATATTTATCATTCTTAATCGTTTGGCTTGCCAACTCATCGAAAATCATCACGACTTTAGTAATACCATTTTAATCGGAATGCAACCGAGAGGTATTCACCTTGCCAACCGCCTGGTAAAAATATTGACCGAAGATTATCAGGTCAAAGACATCAAACTGGGTAAATTAGATATTACCTTTTACAGGGATGATTTTAGAAGACGGGAAGACCCTTTGAGTGCAAGTTCTACTGATATTAATTTTATTGTTGACAATAAGGATGTTGTTTTTATTGATGATGTGCTGTTTTCAGGAAGAAGTATCAGGGCAGCCTTAACGGCAATACAGGCCTTTGGGAGACCAAAAAATATTGAATTACTGGTGCTTATTGACCGAAGATTTAGTAGACACTTACCCATTCAACCCGATTACAAAGGGCGCCAGGTAGATGTTATTAAAAATGAACAGGTAAAAGTTGAGTGGAAAGAAAACGAACCAAAAGACAAAGTTTGTATCGTACGACCAGATCCTACATAGTTTTGGAAGTCGATACTGGAACATATTAAACTGAATTATTAAATTCAATTGCAATAAAAGAAATGGCTAAATTAAGTGTATCCCATCTGCTCGGGATAAAACATCTGAATCTTGATGACATCAATTTGATTTTCAAAACGGCCGATCATTTTAAAGAGGTTATCAACCGCCCCATCAAAAAAGTTCCCTCACTTAGAGACATCACCATAGCCAACCTATTTTTTGAGAACAGTACCCGGACCAAACTCTCTTTTGAACTTGCTGAAAAACGATTGTCAGCTGATATTATTAATTTTTCTGCAGCACAGTCATCAGTTAAAAAAGGAGAATCACTCATTGATACGGCAAACAATATCTTATCGATGAAAGTTGACATTATCGTCATGAGACATCCTAACGAAGGAGCAGGTGATTTTTTAGCAAAACATGTCAATGCCAAGATCGTTAATGCTGGTGACGGTGCTCATGAGCATCCGACTCAGGCTTTACTTGATTCATATTCAATCAGGGAAAAACTAGGGGCTGTAAAAGGTAAAAAAGTTGTCATCATAGGAGACATACTTCATTCCCGAGTGGCGTTGTCAAATATTTACGCATTACTGCTGCAAGGTGCTGAAGTGATGCTTTGCGGACCTACAACACTGATCCCAAAGTATATCACCAAACTCGGTGTGAGTTATGAAAAAAATTTAAGAAAAGCTTTGGAGTGGTGTGATGTTGCCAATGTGCTCAGGGTGCAACACGAAAGAATGGAAGTCAAATATTTCCCATCCATCAGAGAATACACCCAATTGTTCGGCATCAACAAAGAACTGTTGGATAGCATTGATAAGGATATTGTAATCATGCATCCGGGTCCTATTAACAGGGGAGTCGAATTGACCAGTGACGTAGCTGACTCAAAACAATCGATCATTCTAAACCAGGTAGAAAATGGTGTTGCCGTGAGAATGGCCGTAATTTACTTACTTGCGCAACAAATCAAAAGAGATTAGTAAATTTAAAAAATATGGAGATTAATAAAACAGATACCTATTATAGTATATCGCCCTCAGAAAACGAAAAGCTTACAGAGAAAGATGGTTTTCAGATTTTTTTTAACAGTTTTTTAAAAAATAATACTAACTTTAAGAACATAAATGTAATCTTGGATTTTTCTAAAACAATTAACATTGATTTAGATAAAATCTTATTATTTTCGCAGATAAGTGAAACGCATAGAAATAATAACAAGTCTTTTGTGATTGTATGTGAGGGAATAGAGTTCGATAAGATACCCGATGAAATAGTTGCCGTTCCCACCTTTAAAGAGGCAGAAGACATTATTGAAATTGAAGATATTGAACGTGATTTAGGAATATAAATACACTCTATGGTAAAAAAACTACTCTCTATTATTTTTTTATTAACCTTTTCTACAGCTCTTCTCGCGCAAGATGATGATGCTAAGGATCTTGAGATTCTGGAAAACGCCCTGCTTGGGATCCACGAAGTTGTGGCCTCTCCCAATCCGTTTAGCGTAGCCACGAGAATCAGATTTGAGGCAGATGAAGCTTTTGACATCGATTTTCTTGTCAAAGACCTGTTAGGAAACACTGTGTATGCCGAAAAGCGTAAAGCAGAAAAAGGACACAACTCCATCACTTTTTTTAGAGATGAACTTGAATCTGGTATTTATATTTATTCCTTAAAGACCAAATCCAAGGTTATCTCGAAGCGAATTGTGATCAAATGAGTTTAAAACTCACCATATTAGGATGTCATTCTGCTACGCCAAGAAGTCAGGCGCATACATCATCTCAGGTTTTGGATTTGAACAATGATTCTTTCTTAATTGACTGTGGCGAAGGTACCCAAAGACAATTACGAAAATACAAGATCAAATTTTCAAGGATCAGACATATCTTTATTTCTCATTTGCACGGGGACCATTTCTTCGGCCTAATCGGTCTTATCTCTACGTTTAATCTGCTTAACAGAGATAAAGAACTCCATGTTTACGGACCAGTAGGAATCAAAGAGATTATACTGCTTCAATTGAAATTATCGAAATCTTGGATAGATTACCCTTTGCATTTCCATGAGCTTTGTGCTACTGAAAGTGAATTGATCCTCGACAATGATAAGGTGGAAGTTTATACTATTCCGCTTAAACATAGGATCTATACAAATGGATTCCTATTCAGGGAAAAAATGCAGGCCAGAAAGCTCAATATGTCAGTCATTAGTCAGCTTCCAGAAATAGATATTTGTGATTATCAAAATCTGAAAAACGGTAAAGATTTTAAAAGAGATGACGGTAGCATTATCCAAAATAAAGAACTTACTCTAGATCCGCCACAGCCACTTTCTTATGCTTACTGCAGTGATACGGCCTATAATGAAAGTATCATCCCATTGATTCATAAAGTTGATTTGCTCTATCATGAAGCTACCTTTTTGGAAGAACATCTTGAATTAGCGAAAAAGACCAAACACAGCACTGCCATGGAGGCTGGAAGCATCGCAGGAAAAGCTAAAGTGAAAAAATTATTGCTAGGTCATTATTCCAGTCGCTATAAAAATATGGAGCGTTTTCTGGAGGAGGCACAATTGATTTTTGAAAATACAGCACTTGCCGAAGCGGGTAAAGAGATTGTAATTGACAATTAAAACTGATTCAGGCTGAGTAAAACCAAAGTACAAGCTCTTTCCCAAATGATTCCTTGATCTTCGAGTAAAGATTCAAATTCGCTATTTTCCGCCCCAGGATTAAAGATGACTTTATGAGGTCTTAACCTAAGGACGTAATCATAAAACACTTTTTGATTATAAGTATTCATATAGATGGTTATGGCATATAAATCTTCAATTTCTAATTGTTCAGTATGAACTTTCAATCCTGAGATATCACCTTCTTTATGACCAAGGCCAATCACCAAAAAGTTATTTAAGGATAATTTTCTCATGGCCATGTTCGAGTAGCGATCTTGTTTCAAGGAGGCGCCTAACACCAATACTTTTTTCATATGATTGTCATTCTAATTAGATGCTTTATCAGAATAAATTAAAGGCCTTGTATTGTTTTAATTATGACCAATATAGCGTTACAATATACGATGTTCTGAATTTATGTTTACCAAGAGCCTTCTCGTAACATAAATAGTAGCGCTATGAACATCATAATTAAATTAAACTTTAGGTTTGAAATTTTCACTAGTGATTATTAAATTCAATATGCCGGCTTCTGAAACATTTTAGAACATTTTTTTTGCCATAAGGTATTATTTTTTGGATATTGCAATCTCAATTCAAAATATCATAAGCACTCATGTTTAAAAAAATACTCCCATTTTTAATGATTTTAAGTCCATTCTTGAGCACTGCACAAGAAAAAGGACTTGATCAGAAAATTGATGAAATTTTTGGTCAAGCGACAGGTTGGTTCGTAAATTTTATTTTTTATCAGATCCCATTTACTGATGACATTCGTATTTATTGGGTATTATTTCCTTTAATATTAGGGGCGACTTACTTTACTTTTTATTTTAGATTTATAAATTTCAGAGGTTTTATGACCTCGATTCATATAGTAAGGGGTAAATACGATGATATTGATCATCATGAAGCTTTACCAGGAGTTACAGAAGCATCAGCCTCAGGAGATATTCAGGATACTATTGCCATTGAAGGACATCAAGGTGAAGTTTCTCATTTCCAGGCATTAACAGCTGCGTTGTCTGCTACTGTTGGTTTGGGAAATATTGCAGGTGTTGCCATCGCTGTTTCCATTGGGGGAGCCGGGGCAACATTTTGGATGATTGTTGCAGGACTTCTAGGAATGGCATCCAAATTTGTTGAATGTACATTAGGTGTAAAATATAGAGACATCGGACCAGACGGAACGGTTTATGGAGGCCCTATGTATTATTTAACGAAGGGTTTAAAATCGAAAGGATTTGAAAAGTTAGGAAAAATTTTAGCTGCTTTGTTTGCGATTTTTGTGATTGGTGGATCTTTTGGAGGTGGAAATATGTTTCAAGTGAATCAGGCATTTCAACTGATTGAAAATATCACAGGTGGAACTGAATCTATTCTGCACGGTAAAGGATGGTTATTTGGACTTATTATGGCAATTTTTGTAGGTATCGTTATTATCGGTGGAATTAAAAAAATTGCAAGCGTAACCGATAAGATTGTACCTTTTATGGTGGTTATTTATGTATCTGCTTCACTTTTTGTTCTTATATCAAAATACGATATGATTGGTGATGCTCTTTTACAAATCTATAACGGTGCATTTAGCCCTGAAGGAGTTGTAGGAGGAGCTGTAGGAGTATTGGTCCAGGGGTTTAGGAGAGCTGCTTTTTCAAACGAGGCAGGGGTAGGTTCTGCTTCAATAGCGCACTCTGCCGTTAAAACCAAATATGCCGCTTCTGAAGGAATGGTTGCCTTATTAGAACCTTTTATTGATACGGTAGTGGTCTGTACCATGACGGCACTTGTATTGGTGATTACGGGTAATGTCAATCCAGAAAATTCATCACTAAACGATGCTCAAGCCATTTTACTTACATCAGGTGCCTTTGAATCTGTTATATCATGGTTTCCATATGTATTGACAGTAGCTGTTATATTATTCGCCTTTAGCACCATGATTTCTTGGTCATATTACGGATTCCAGGGCTGGGCTTATTTATTCGGAAGATCCAAAAAAATGGAATACACCTATAAAATCTTGTTCTTAGTATTTGTAGTCATTGGTGCTGCAGCTAGTTTAGGATCAGTAATTGGGTTTTCAGATGCAATGATTTTTGCAATGATGGTTCCCAATATGGTCGGATTAGTGATATTGGCTCCGAAAGTGAAAGAAGAACTGAACAAATATTTATCAGCCATTAAATCAAAAAAGAGTTAGGCAGCATTATAAATGAAAATATTTGAATCCCATTTCTGGTACAGCAAAAGCCAAAGAAATGGGATTTTATTTTTGTTTGTACTCCTTTTCTGCATGCAGCTTGCACTTCACTTTATTGATTTTTCAAGTAAAGGTGAGCTCAGTGATAAGGAATTTGCTTTGTTAGAATATAAGTTGGATTCGTTAAAAAAAGTAGCAAATAGTACTCCTAAACCTAGAATATTCCCTTTTAATCCAAATTACCTTACTGATTTCAAAGGCTATCAATTAGGCCTCAGTACCGACCAAATTGATCGACTGTTTGCTTTTCGAAAAAAAGGAAAATTTATCAATACTGCTAAAGAATTTCAAAATGTTACAGGCATAAATGATAGTTTACTGCATCATATCTCCCCCTATTTCAAATTTCCAGACTGGATAAAACATAAAGTATCAAAGAAAAGTGTGCTGAAAATGGAAAGCCATCCAGTTGCAATAAGAGACCTCAACAAGGCTACGTTAGAGGCGTTAGAAAGCGTTGCAGGTGTTGATCTTAAAATGGCGAAAAGAATAATTGCCTATAGAAATTTATTGCAAGGCTATTCCAATAATGAGCAACTGTACGAGGTATATTATCTTAAAAAAGTAACGGTGCTAAGATTATTACGGTACTTCACTGTGGTGGAGAAGCCAGAATTAAAGAAGTTAAACATCAACACAGCAAGCTTTAAAGAATTACTACATACGCCTTATTTGGATTATGATCTTACCAAACAAATCTGCCGCTACAGAGATCAAAATGACTTCTTTGAAAGCATACATGATTTAAAAAAAATTGACTCTTTCCCGATAGAAAAATTTGACAGAATAGCCTTATATTTGTCGACGGAATAAAAGCCCCCGACTATGAATTTTGAAATGTCCGAAACAAGGAATACAATAGCGCACTCGATAAGAGATTTCGCGAAGAAACATATAAAGCCGTTTATGATGGATTGGGATGAACACCAAACCTTTCCTGAAGAACTTTTTCACCAACTAGGGGCCATGGGTTACATGGGCGTTTTAGTTCCTGAAGAATATGGAGGAAGCGGTATGGATTATCACGAATATATCACAGTAATTGAAGAAATTTCAAAGGTTGATTCTTCCGTTGGTCTTTCACTTGCAGCCCATAATTCTCTATGTACCAATCATATCCTTGAATTTGGGAATGAGGTCCAAAAGCAGAAATGGTTGCCAAAATTAGCACATGGTGAATGGATCGGCGCCTGGGGTCTTACTGAACACAATACCGGTAGTGATGCGGGTGGTATGAGCACAACTGCCTTTTTGGACGGGGATCATTACGTGATCAATGGTGCCAAAAATTTTATTACCCATGGTATCAGCGGGCATATCGCTGTTGTCATTGTAAGAACCGGAGAAAAAGGAGATTCTAAAGGAATGACAGCTTTTGTTGTTGAAAAAGGTACGCCAGGTTTCTCATCTGGTAAAAAAGAAAACAAAATGGGAATGCGGGCTTCAGAAACCGCTGAACTTATTTTTGACAATTGCCGTATTCACAAAGACAATATTCTTGGAAAAGTAGGCGAAGGTTTTATTCAGTCGATGAAAGTATTGGATGGTGGAAGAATATCCATTGGTGCGCTCTCTTTAGGCATCTCCAAAGGAGCTTATGAAGCTGCCCTTAAATACTCAAAAGAAAGAGAACAATTTGGCCAATCAATAAGCAAGTTTCAGGCGATTGGTTTTAAACTAGCCGATATGGCGACCGAAATCGAAGCTTCTGAATTATTATTGCACAGAGCTGCCCATGACAAGATCAAAGGTAAAAAAATGACAAAAATTGGCGCCATGGCAAAAATGTATGCCTCTGAAGTCTGCGTAAAAGTAGCTAACGAAGCCTTACAAATTCATGGTGGTTACGGCTATACCAAAGATTTTCCAGTTGAGAAATTTTACAGAGATGCCAAATTGTGTACCATTGGAGAAGGCACAACTGAAATTCAGAAATTGGTGATTTCCAGAAATATTTTAAGCTAAGGATTTATTTTTTAAGCCCAATGGCTTCGGCCTTTTTGAGCATAAAGCCATAAGCCTCTTCGTAATCATTGGAGATCTCTCCTTCAAGAATGGCTTCTTTGATGGCATCCTTTATCATCCCGATCTCACGACATGGCTTTAAGTTAAAGGTTTCCATGATCAATTCCCCTGAGATAGGTGGCTGAAAATTTCTAACATGGTCCCTCTCCTCTACTTCTTTGATCTTTTGACGAACCAATAAAAAATTATTGAGGTATTGTTTTTCTTTGACCTTATTCTTGGTCGTAATATCAGCCTCGCAATGCGTCATCAGATCATCAAGATCATCACCTGCATCAAAGATTAATCTTCTGACCGCAGAGTCGGTCACATTCTCGGCCAGTATAACGGGTCTTGAACTCATCATCACGACCTTTTGAACATACTTCATCTTCTCATTCAAAGGCATTTTAAGTCTTTTAAAGATCTTTTTGACCATTTTAGAGCCCACGAATTCATGCCCATGAAAAGTCCATCCGATTTTTTTGTCAAACTTTTTTGTAGGAGCTTTACCAATATCATGAAGGAGTGCGGCCCATCTCAACCATAGGTTATCAGTTTTCTCTGCAATATTGTCGACTACCTGTAAAGTATGGTAGAAATTATCTTTGTGTTTTTGCCCTTTAATCTGTTCCACACCTTGTAAATCAGCCAATTCAGGTAAAATAAAAGGCAATAAATCTGTTTGAAATAAAAGTTTAAGACCAATCGAAGGCTTGTCGCTTAACATGATCTTGTGCAACTCATCAACAATCCTTTCCTGACTAACAATCTGAATTCTATTGGCGTTTCTTTTAATAGATTGAAGTGAATTGGCTTCAATTTCAAAACCCAACTGACTTGAAAAACGAATGGCTCTCATCATCCTCAAGGGATCATCGCTAAAGGTGATATCAGGATCAAGCGGTGTTCTGATCACCTTATTCTGAAGATCAGTAATACCATCAAAGGGATCTAGTAAGGAACCATAATCTAAACGGTTCAAACTAATCGCCATGGCATTTATAGTAAAGTCTCTTCGATTCTGATCATCCTGAAGTGTTCCTTTATCTACAAGAGGATTTCTGCTATGCTCCACATAAGATTCGCTTCTTGCCCCTACAAACTCAATTTCAAGATCCCTAAATCTAAGCATGGCCGTACCATAGGTCTTAAATACCTGAACTTTTGGAGTAGTAGGAAGTAATTGAGCTACTTTATTCGCAAGATCTATCCCACTTCCAACCGCAACAACATCAATGTCTTTTGGTTTTTCCCTATCAAGTAAGAAATCTCTTACATAGCCTCCAATCACATAGGTTTCTACCTTTAAAGCCTCTGCAGCCTGGGCAATATATTCAAAAGCAGGAAGTGCAATTGCATTTTTAAAATTCGTATTGGGTTGTAGCATGCTATTTTCTAAGGAACTCAATCTCACCGAGATCATTTACTTTTATGATTTGGGAAGCCGTATTTTTCGTTTCAGCTGCCGGCAAATTTACTATATAATCTGTTTGTTTCAAAAGTAAAGGATCAATTTCATCTAAACTTGAGGCAGAAGGTGCTCCGCTAAAATTAGCAGAAGTAGAAACAATAGGCTTACCAAACTCTCGAATCAAGGCTTTGCAAAAATTGTTTTGAACGATTCTTATCGCCACTGTGTCATCTTTAGCAACGACATTAGGCGCCAATCCCTTAGGTTGTTTATAGATTACGGTAGTTGGTTTAGTAGCCGATTTTAAGAATTTTTCAATTACGTTAGGAAAATCATTTACATACTCGTAAAGCATTTCCATACCATCAACAAGGATGATCAGGCTTTTACTATCGGGCCTTTTTTTAATTTTATAAACCTTTTCGACAGCCGCTTGATTCGTGGCATCACAGCCGAGTCCATAGATGGTGTCTGTGGGATAAACTAATACTCCTCCAGTTACTAAAGTTTTCAAAGCTTTATTTAAATAGTCCTTCATCAGATGCTTGTAATTTCTTTTTTTCCTTGGAGATCTGGTAATGAAATATAATCTCCAAATATTTTATTATACTTGGCGGGTTTATAAGAGACCCGTCCGTCGTTAGGATAAAAAGTCATTTCTCCAAAAATAATTTTATCAACCAGAGGGTACATATCAACGCGAACAAAAGGAAACCCCTGTGATAATGTTATGGCCACCTCCACCATTTCTTCAAATTGATAAGGTTTTTCGATAAATACAGGATGTTCATCGCTTACCCCAATTACCGGTATTTTCTCCCAATTAAGATCGTAATAACTAACGTATCTGGCACCTTCATAAGAAGAACCAATTTGGACAAATTTAGGTTCACCTGAAAAACAAAAAAATCGAAAATCTTTTAAAACACCCTCCGTCGGGTCCAAATACTTCTCAGCAACTAATCTTGGTTGCACATCTTTATAAGCCCATTCCTGCCCTCCTGAATAATACAAATTTTCGTTCATCCATTTATTCATCAGGAATTTGGCTTTTAATTTATTTAGCTTTGACTTATCTGAAACTATAATATTTGCATTACTACTATGTGTTGCCTTTATGACAAACTGATTTGGCAGTTCATCAAAATTAACCTTAGAAACTTTATCATAAACACGATATATCTCATTCAAATATTGCTCACCTACCTTCTCTTTTACATACGAACGCACCGCATATTTATCAACTAATTGATTTAAGATCGGCAAATGATAATACACTTTCAACCAATGAATTTTCTCACTAAACTCAACTGTATTTTCCAGATCAATTTTTTTACCGTGATAATATTCATAGTGGATTTTGGCATAAAAATCCATAGGAAGGTGCCTGTTTTTTTTGATTAACCCATAAAGAACCTTCTTTATAAAATTCATAAGAGTAACTTTGAAGTAAAAATAGGAAGGAATCTTGAATATCAATCAACCACATAAGGAAAAGATACAAGTTTCAGTAATCATAAGTACCTATAATGCGGTACCCTGGTTGGAAAAAGTGCTATGGGGTTATAATAGTCAAACATTTAAAAATTTCGAAATAGTGATTGCTGACGATGGATCAGGACCAGAAACTAAGGAATTGATCGACGCTATGGCCAAGAAAGTTTTTTATCCGATTATTCATGTTTGGCAAAAAGATGATGGTTTTCAAAAATCAAAAATCCTGAATAAGGCAATTTTGGCCTGTAATGCAGACTATATTGCCATGAGTGACGGCGATTGTATTCCAAGAAAAGATTTTCTTCAAGTACATGAAGACAACAAAGAACCGGGCTACTTTGTTTCAGGAGGATACTTTAAACTTCCTATGAATATTTCTACAGTGATCACCAAAGAAGATATATTGTCTGAGGTATGCTTCAAAAAGAGTTGGTTGAAAGAAAGAGGTTTAAAGAAATCGTTTAAAAACAATAAACTAACCGCTATGCCTTCCAAGGCGAAATTTCTTAATAGAATTACTACTACAAATTCAACATGGAATGGGCATAATGCTTCCGGGTGGAAAAAAGATATTTTAAAAGTGAATGGGTTTGATGAAAGAATGCAATATGGAGGTCAGGATAGAGAATTAGGTGAAAGGCTTATGAATTTGGGTATTAAGGGAAAACAATTCAGGTATAGCGCAATTTGTCTTCATTTAGATCATAAAAGAGGTTATAAGAATCAAGAGTCTATTGATAAGAATCTAAACATTCGGGCTTTTAATAAAAAAAATAAGGTTGTTGAAACTGATTACGGCATAAAACAGCATCAAGGAGAAGTGCCTCATACAGAGAAATAACAATCCTGAAATTTATATCATATCATTCCCTACACTTCAATTAAGGTGATTCTTCTGCGCTTTTAGCCCATCATATTTGAGATACCGTTGTAAAACTCCTTTGGCGTGAATGCGAGCCAGGGTAAACCCTTTTTTGCCGTCCAAAAACCCAAACCTGACGAAATACAATACTACAAACCGGAATGCGGGTTTTATAATTCGATGTAGGAGCGTGACTTTTTTTTGTTGCTGAAATAACTCCTTTGCCTGCAAAGATGCGTAAAATTCCAATTTCCCTTTATATTGATCCTCACTTTGGTAAGAATAATGCTCCATGCGATTCTTTAGTATCCCTGTTTGCCCCTGACTCTTAATGCGTTCATGAACCAATTTTCCATCATACCTGCAATGGTCCTTTCTAAATAATCTAACCACCTTATCTGTCTGCCATCCTCCATATTTGATTTGATGTCCTTCAAAATAAAAGGTCCTGTATATATTAAAACCAACACAATCCTGAGTGGCTTTTACTGTTTCGAGAATCTCCCTCGACAATTCAGGAGGAATTCTTTCGTCAGCATCCAAAACAAAGATCCAGTTAAAAGAGGCTTGATCTATGGCATAATTCTTCTGACTTGAAAAGTCGTCAAACACACGTTGAATAATTTTTACATCATGTTTTTCACAGATCAATAGCGTCTTGTCAGTACTATAAGAATCAATAACAATGATCTCATCCGCAAAAGTTAAGGAGCCAATGGCTCCCTCAATATTACTTTCTTCATTAAGAGTAGGTATGATAGCCGTAATCTTTTGCTGCATCACATGATAATTTGCTGGTTCCTTTATTAAGAAAAATCAGGAACCTCATAAAATTGTAATCAATCCTAAACTGCCACGTTGTACTCGCGTAGCGCATCATTCAGAGAAGTCTTTTTATTGGTCGATGCCTTTCTTGTACCAATAATCAAAGCACAAGGCACCTGATAGTCACCTGCTTTAAAAGTCTTGGTATAACTGCCTGGAATTACAACTGATCTTGAAGGAACCCTACCCTTCATTTCAACAGGTTCATCTCCTGTTACATCTATTATTTTAGTACTCATGGTTAGTACAACATTCGCACCTAAAACAGCCTCCTTTTCGACCCTTACACCTTCAACAACAATACAACGTGATCCAACAAAAACTCCATCTTCAATAATTACAGGGGCCGCTTGTAATGGCTCTAGAACCCCCCCAATACCAACACCGCCACTTAAATGTACGTTTTTACCTATTTGAGCACAACTTCCTACAGTAGCCCAAGTATCCACCATAGTGCCCTCATCAACATATGCGCCTATATTTACATAACTTGGCATCAATATGGTTCCTTTTGAAATATAGGCCCCATGTCTGGCGACTGCGTGAGGTACCACCCTGATTCCTTTTTCCTTATACCCTCTCTTCAGTGGAATTTTATCGTGATATTCAAAAATACCAGCCTCAAGGGTTTCCATTTTCTGGATAGGAAAATACAATACAACTGCTTTTTTCACCCACTCATTTACCTGCCAATCGTCATTTACTGGTTCAGCAACTCTCAGTTCTCCTGCATCCAGTAAGTCAATCACCTTTCTAATGGTATCCTGTACTTTAGATTCTTTTAACTGCTCTCTATTGTCCCAGGCATTTTCAATTATTTGGCGTAAATCATTCATTTCGTTAAATTAAGTGACAAATATAAAAAAGCATGAAATAAAAAATCCATTTTTTTTATATTCTTTTAAATCAAAAAATAAGTAAATTTGCAAAAATTATAAGGAATGTCAAGAATTCTTGCCCTGGACTATGGCGAAAAAAGAATCGGAATTGCGGTAACTGATGATATGCAGATCATCGCTTCTGGTTTGACTACGGTTCCGACGGCTGAGATATTTACATTTTTGAAATCATATCTGAAGAAAGAAAAGGTGGAACTGTTTTTAGTTGGAGAACCCAAACAAATGGATAATACAGCCTCGGAAAGTGAGCAATTTATTGCACCTTTTATCAATAAACTAGCTAAAATGTTTGGCGATATTCCGATCAAAAGAGTTGATGAAAGGTTTACTTCAAAAATGGCCTTTCAAACCATGATAGATAGCGGATTGAAAAAGAAACAAAGACAGAACAAAGCACTGATCGATGAAATCAGCGCCACAATTATTTTACAAAGTTATCTGTATAACCAATAAATAGAGAACAATGATTTTACCCATATTAGCTTATGGCGATCCGGTACTTAGGAAAGTAGGCAAGAAAATCACCAAAGATTATCCGCAGCTTGAAGAGCTCCTTGAAAACATGAAAGAGACCATGAAAAATGCTCAGGGTGTTGGCCTGGCGGCCCCCCAAATAGGAAAAGATATCAGACTATTTTTGATCGATGCTTCTCCTTTTGCTGAAAGTGATGAATTGGAGGAGGAAGAGAAACTCTTTTTACAAGGTTTCAATAGGATCTTTATCAATGCTCAGATTATAGAAGAAGAAGGTGATGAATGGGTATTTAATGAAGGTTGTTTAAGTATTCCGAATATCAATGAAGATGTATTAAGAAATGAAACCATTCATATCGAATACCTTGATGAAAATTTTGAAGAGAAAACCGATACACTCTCAGGGCTTGCTGCAAGAATTTTTCAACATGAATACGACCATATCGAAGGAATCTTATTTACAGATAAATTATCCAGTCTTAGAAAACGCTTGTTAAAAAAGAAGTTAGAAAACATCTCAAAGGGAATTGTTGACGTTGCTTACAGAATGAAGTTCCCAAAACAAAAAAAATAATAAATCACATATGAAACTAGAAAAAGTAATTGCCATTACGGGTAAACCGGGACTATACCAGATTATTTCCCAATCTAAATCAGGTATTATCGTTGAATCCTTGTCAGACAAGAAAAGGTTTCCAGTAAATTCATTGCATAATATCAGTACTTTGAATGATATTGCCATTTACACCTATGAAACAGAAGTGCCTCTAAAAGAAGTATTCTTCAGTATCTTTGAAAAAGAGGAAGGGAAGCAATCCATTGATCCTAAATCATCTAAAAATGACTTATTAGCCTACTTTAGCGCAGTGCTTCCAGGATATGACGAAGAAAGAGTCTACGCATCTAATATCAAAAAAGTACTTGCCTGGTATAATGCGCTGGTAGCTGCTGATTTTGATTTTGTTACTATGAAGGCTGAATTGGAAGAGGAAAATTCAGAAGAGTAATATCTTTAAAAAACGATGTAATGACCAAAAGAGAATCGCAGCTTAAGGCCTTTGGGGAACTTTTAGACATCATGGATGAGCTAAGAGAAAAATGCCCATGGGACAAAAAACAAACCATGCATTCTCTGCGTCATCTTACCATTGAGGAGACCTATGAACTCGGTGATGCCATCCTCGACAATGATATGAGTGAAGTTCGTAAGGAATTGGGTGACCTCCTACTCCATATTGTATTCTATGCCAAGATAGGTTCAGAATCAAAAGACTTCGATATACAGGATGTGATTCAGAGTATTAATGAAAAACTGATCAGCCGACATCCGCATGTTTATGGAGATGTAGTAGCCGAAACTGAAGAACAGGTTGCTAAAAACTGGGAACAATTAAAACTCAAGGAAGGAAAAAAATCGATTTTAGAAGGTGTTCCAAAATCTTTACCTGCCCTTGTAAAAGCGAGTAGAATTCAAGACAAAGCAGCCAGTGCTGGTTTTGACTGGGATCGATCTGAACAAGTCTTTGAAAAGGTTCAGGAAGAAATAGAAGAACTTCACGAAGAAGTTCTGCAAGAAAATACTTCAAAAATCGAAGCCGAATTTGGGGATGTCCTTTTTTCCCTCATCAATTATGCCCGATTTATCAATGTAGATCCTGAAAGTGCCTTAGAAAGAACCAACAAAAAATTTATCAAAAGGTTTCAGTATCTCGAAACCGAAGCGAAAAAAAATGGCGAAACTCTTGCAGACATGACACTAAAACAGATGGATGTGTATTGGGACCAATCGAAGGAATATTTTAAATAATTATTGCTTCTTTCTGACAAGTCAAAAAATGCTTTTCAAGCAGTGGCTACCTGTTTTCCAAAAAATACTTAAACAGCATTGTTTCTTTCCTTTGTACTAGATGAATAAATATGCTTAACTTTATTCTGTCGTTAACATCATTATCATCGTCTATGAAATTTTTTGGCCCATTGCTGTTCTTCTTGCTTTCAACATTAACTTTTTACGCTCAGTCAGAGGCTGATTTTTCAGGAAAAACAATTAGCTTTAAAGCAGACGATGGCTTAGACGTTACTGCCGATCTTTATCTGACAAATCAAACAAGTGCTCCGTTTATCATACTCTATCATCAAGCTGGTTATAGCCGTGGAGAATACAGAACAATTGCGCCCATTCTTAATGAGATGGGATTTAACTGTTTGGCTGTAGACCAACGCTCTGGAAATGAAGTGAACGGGATAAAAAACCTTACCCATAAGGAAGCAGTAGCCAAAGGTCTTGCAACTGAGTACCTTGATGCCATCCCGGATATTGAAGCTGCTTATCTTTATGTTAAACTTGGTGTCAATCCAGAGAAGATAATCCTTTGGGGAAGCTCCTATTCCGCAGCGATAATGTTCTATATGGGTAGCGTGCATCACAATAACCTGAGTGGTCTGCTTAGTTTTGCCCCAGGAGATTATTTTAAGATCAACAATAAAGACCTTAAAACGTATGCCGCCAGGATTACTTGTCCGGTTTTTGTCACCTCCGCTAAGAGTGAATACAAGAACTGGAAAACCATGTATGATGCTGTTAAATCAAAAAAGACATATTTTCTTCCTAATACTGAAGGCAAACATGGTTCCAAGGCCTTATGGAGCGACAACCCAAGTCATCAGGAGTATTGGACTGCCGTAAAACAATTTTTAATGGAACTTTAATAGTAGTTTACAAAATGGATGCTATATATTAATATTCAAATCATCACCCAACCTAAGACCATCGAATACCATGACCACCGTAAAACACATTACAACACAAATTGAGGAATTATGCCCTTTGACCTATGCGGAAGATTTTGACAATGTAGGGCTTCTGGTAGGAGATGAACAGCAAACGGTTACAGGAGTTTTGGTCACTTTGGATTGCCTTGAAACAACAATTGATGAAGCCATACAAAATGATTGTAATCTGATTGTAGCTTTCCACCCTATCATTTTTAAAGGTTTAAAAAAACTTAATGGGAAAAGCTATGTGGAAAGAACGGTGATTAAGGCTGTGAAAAATGATATTGCCATTTACGCTATGCATACAGCATTGGATAATTCTTTTAAAGGTGTGTCAGCAAAAATGGCAGAGATGCTTGATTTGGAAAATACCCAAGTGTTATTGCCTCAAAAAGGGCACTTGAGAAAATTGACCACCTATGTGCCCGAAAATTCAGTAGACGAAATCAGGGAAGCACTTTTTCAAGCTGGTGCAGGTCATATTGGTAATTACAGTCATTGCAGTTTTAACTTACGAGGAGAGGGCACCTATCTTGGCAATGAACATTCAGATCCAACTGTTGGAGAAAAAGGTAAACTCGAAACCGTGGGTGAACACTTTATCAGTGTCATTTTTGAAAGACATCTCGAACCAAATATTTTAAAAGCACTTGACGATACACATCCTTACGAAGAAGTTGCCTATGACATTGTAGGACTTGAAAATATTCACGACAGAATAGGTATGGGTATGATTGGTGAATTGAAACAAGCGCTAAGTCCTCATAACTTTTTTGAAAATCTTAAACGAACTTTTGGCCTTCAAATCATAAGGCATTCTGAAATCACGAAAAATGAGATCAAAAAAGTAGCCGTTTTAGGAGGTTCTGGAAGCTTTGCCATTGAAGCAGCTATAAAGTCTGGAGCAGATATTTTTATTACAGCTGATCTTAAGTACCACGATTTTTACAGGGCAGAGGAAAAGTTAATTCTTGCTGATATTGGGCATTATGAAAGTGAACAGTTTACAAAAAATCTTTTAGTCGAGTATCTTACAAAAA
>CAZPHF010000040.1:0-24021 GCA_964586115.1 uncultured Flavobacteriaceae bacterium
ATGAATACCCAATTTTTTAAGGGGTACATTTAAAAAATTAGTATTTTTACCCCTTTAAAATTTAATTTTTAGTGTATGTCTACATTTAGATCCAGGGCCCTTCAGCAAACTTTAAACAGGAAATTGATCCCAATCATTGAAACAAAGAACCGTTCAGAGTATTTTGGATCACATGTTTTCAACGAAGAGAGTATGCAGCAGTATCTTACCAAAGATGCTTTTGAAGGGGTAATGAATGCAGTAAAGCACGGCTCTAATATTGATAGAAAAATTGCTGATCAAGTGGCTAATTCAATGAAGAACTGGGCCTTGTCAAAGGGAGTTACTCATTATACACATTGGTTCCAACCCTTAACAGGTGGTACGGCAGAAAAGCATGATGCCTTTTTTGAGCTTAGAGAAGATGGGAAAGCATTGGAAAGATTTGGAGGAAATGAACTGGTACAGCAAGAACCGGATGCTTCGAGTTTCCCCAGCGGAGGTATAAGAAACACCTTCGAAGCAAGAGGTTATACTGCCTGGGACCCTACTTCTCCAGCCTTTATTTATGGAACAACCCTGTGTATCCCCACAATTTTTGTGGCCTATACCGGAGAAGCACTAGACAATAAAACACCTTTGCTCAGAGCACTTAATGCCATAGATAAGCAGGCTACAGGGGTTGCAAGATATTTTGATAAAAATGTTTCAAAGGTTAATGCATCTCTTGGATGGGAGCAGGAATATTTTCTTATCGATAAAGCCCTTGTCTTATCTCGGCCTGATCTTGTGTTAACTGGCCGAACTCTTTTGGGTCAATCCTCTGCAAAGGGACAGCAACTAGACGATCACTATTTTGGAAGTATACCCCAAAGAGTAATGAGTTTTATGATCGAACTGGAAATTGAATGTATAAAATTGGGCATACCAGTAAAAACCAGGCATAACGAAGTAGCTCCGAATCAATTTGAAATTGCATCCATTCATGAAGAAGCCAATCTGGCCGTTGATCATAACGCGCTGCTCATGGATATTATTGGTAAGGTAGCATCTAAACACCAGTTAAAGGTTTTGCTCCATGAAAAGCCATTTCAAGGAATCAATGGATCAGGAAAACATAATAATTGGTCTTTAAGTACAGATGGAGGAGTGAATCTATTAAGTCCCGGAAAAACGCCTATGAGAAACTTGCAGTTCCTTACTTTTTTTGTGAATACCATTAAGGCCATTCACAGCTATGAGGAACTTTTGAGGGCAGAAGTTGCTTCAGCAAGTAATGACCATAGATTGGGTGCTAATGAGGCTCCTCCAGCGATCATATCTGTATATATTGGAGAGCAACTAACCGCTGTGCTTAAAGAACTGGAAAACGTAACCGACGGGAAGCTTTCCCCTGAGGAGAAAACGGATCTTAAATTGAATGTGGTAGGTAAGATACCTGAGATCTTGTTGGATAATACTGATAGAAACAGAACATCTCCTTTGGCTTTTACGGGGAATAAATTTGAATTTAGGGCAGTAGGGTCTATGGCCAACTGTGCCAATTCCATGACCGTTTTAAATACCATCGTTGCCAAACAATTAAAGGATTTCAAGGTAGAAGTTGATCAATTAATTGATGCTAAATCATTCAAAAAGGATGAGGCAATTTTTAATGTGCTTAGAGAGTATATAAAACAATCAAAGAATATTCTATTTGAAGGGAATAGTTATGGCAAAGAATGGGAGAAAGAAGCTGCCAAACGCGGACTTAGCAATAATAAAACAACACCTCAGGCAGTAAAGGTAAAGGTGACTTCAAAGGCCATAGAGCTGTACCAAGAAATGGATGTGATGAATGAGAAAGAGATCACTGCGAGGCATGAGATCGAATTTGGGGCATACTCTTTAAGAATACAGATCGAAGGAAGGGTGCTGGGAGATATCGCCATGAACCATGTGATTCCAACTGCCGTAAATTATCAGAATACTTTAATCAGAAATGTGAAAGGTTTAAAAGAGGTTTTTAGTGAGGAATTTGAAACAGTAGCCAAAGAGCAAATGGATATGATCAAAAAGATCTCTGAGCATATATCGGGCATCACCAAGAAGACCAATGCCATGGTCGCGGAAAGAAAAAAGGCGAATAAAACGATAGATGCAGAGAAGAAGGCTATCATGTACTGTGAAAAAGTAAAACCTTATTTTGACGAGATCAGATATCATTGTGATAAGTTAGAACTGATGATAGATGATGAATTATGGCCCTTGGTAAAATATCGTGAGATGTTATTTACACGATAACAATTTCATTTTAAGCGCAGGAAATTGAATCAAGTATTTTGATTAGATTTACCTCCACAAATTAGAATTTTAAAAATTTAATATGAAAAAAGGAATACTTTTTATCTTGTTAATCGGAATAGGTTTACAAGCTCAATCAATTAAAACAGAACAACTCATCGACGATGTAGAACCTAAGGTCATTGAATGGCGACGAGATTTTCATGAACACCCTGAATTGTCGAGCAGAGAGTTTGAGACTGCTAAAAAAATAGCAGCGCATTTAGAAGGTTTGGGGATGGAAGTACAAACAGGAATTGCGCATACTGGAGTAGTTGGAATTTTAAAAGGAGGTAAACCCGGACCTGTCGTTGCCCTAAGGGCCGATATTGATGGCTTGCCTGTGACTGAAAGAGTCCCTCTTCCATTTGCTTCGAAAGTTGTTAGCACTTATAATGGGATAGAAACGGGTGTTATGCATGCCTGTGGTCACGATACACATATCGCCATGATGATGGGTACTGCTGAAGTACTCAGCAAAATGAAGAAGGATTTAAAAGGAACCGTCAAATTCATTTTTCAACCTGCTGAAGAAGGAGTTCCGCCAGGAGAAGAAGGAGGAGCTGAAATGATGGTGAAAGAAGGTGTGCTGAAAAATCCTGATGTGGATGCCATCTTTGGATTGCATATTAGTGCAGACACAGATATAGGTACAATAGAGTATAAGCCAATGGGTACTATGGCTGCTGCACAACGATTTGTGATCAAGATTCATGGCAAGCAAACTCATGGATCCAGTCCTTGGGCAGGTACTGATCCTGTTTTTATTGCAGCACAAGTCATTACAGGACTAAATGGCATCATTAGTAGAGACACTGAATTGACCAAGGAAGCTGCTGTAATTTCGGTTGGGTTGATCAGAGGAGGAGTGAGAAATAATATCATACCAGAAGAAGTTGAGCTGATTGGAACCATCAGAACACTTAATTATGATATGCAAAAGAAATTAAATGAAACGATGATATTCAGAGTAAAGGCTATCGCTGAAAGTTACGGTGCAACAGCAGATATTACTATAGATAAAGGTATACCAATTACTTATAACGACCCTGAATTAACAGCCAAAATGTTGCCTTCACTGGAAAGTTCAGCTGGAAAGGAAAATGTAATATTGATCAATGCCATCACCGGAGCGGAGGATTTTTCTTTTTTCCAGAAAGAAGTCCCCGGTTTGTATTTCTTTGTTGGAGGGAAGCCGCTCGATGTGAAAAAGGAAGATGCTGCATCTCACCACACGCCAGATTTTTATATAGATGAAGGAGGTCTTAAATTGGGAGTTATCTCAATGGTAAATCTTACTTTAGACTATATGCAAGTAAAACGCAAATAGTATTTGTCACCCTTGTTACAGATAATTCATTTTAATTTCAGAAATTTGCAGAAAATTTATAACTAATAAAAGTATATGGGATTATTTAATTTGTTTGGAGGAAGTACAAGTGTTGCATCGATAGAGCAATATTTGCAAAATGGAGCAGTGGTCATTGATGTGAGAACTATTGAGGAGTTTCAAGATGGTCACGTACAAGGTTCAAAGAATATTCCATTGAATACCATCGGTAGTCATTTGGATGAGATAAAAAGTTTGAATAAACAAGTAATCACCTGTTGCAGAAGTGGTGCTCGAAGTGGTTCGGCAGCAACAATTTTAAAACAACACGGTGTAGATGCAATCAATGGAGGCCCTTGGGGCAGTGTAGCCAATTGTATTAATTAACTACTTGATAACATAATATAAAAAAAGGAAGTGATGATCACTTCCTTTTTTTATGGAATTCAATTTCTGGAAGCTTTTGTTTTAGCACCTGAATTTTGTGCTGAAGTTTTTTAAGAAATAGCTTATGAGCTTCAGAATCAGGATCAAAAGATCGGTGAGCCAATGACTTTTGAATATCATCTATGTCATTCATAACTTCCCTTGAACTTTCTCTGATCCAAGATGCTGCGAATAGTTTCCAGATATAGTCAACCGCCATTTCATTAGGATGCACTAAATCATTAGTATAAAACCTATAGTCTCTCAGATCATCCATCATGATTTCATAAGCTGGAAAATAACTGACCTCTGTTTCTTTTTTCACATCATGTATGGCCTTATGAAGCAGGGATTTACTGAGCGTATTTTCAATAAAGCCGTCTTTGAGATGCCGCACAGGGCTTACTGTAAAAATAAAGGAGGCATTTTTATTAATGCTTCGAATCAGGCTGATTATTTGCCTTAAACTTGCCAAGATTTCCTCAGAAGAAAGCAGCTCTTTGCTAAAATATTTCTGTGGAATCTTATGGCAATTACCAACAATACGTTGGTCTTCTTTCCATTTATAGACCCAGGAAGTACCCAAAGTAATGATCACATGAGAGGCGTTTCTAAGTGCCTGATGTCCGTATTTGATATTTTTATTGATATCTTCAAGTACCTGCTTCTGATCTCTTTGGTCAAATTTGCTGTGATGGTTAAGGCTCAACCATTTGTCACCATGCTCCAGGAGGTCTTCTTTTGAATAGCTGGTTTTTTCTGCACAGTGTTGTACAGCTGTTTGTATGGCTCTCGGATTAAAAAGTATACCAAAAGGATTGGCAAAAGTGTCAAATTTAAAATATTGGAACTTATCTTCCATGTGTTCAGAAAAACAAGATCCTAACAAAACCAAACTTGATTGATGATCAATTTGTTTTGCTGTAGCCGTACATTTTATTTCTGTTCTGAATTTCATTTATTTTCATTGGCCTTAACTCCGTAATGTTAGTTTTCCAGGATCTTTTCAGCTGCCTCCAATGCCTGTTTTAAACCAGAAGGGTTCTTTCCACCTGCAGTAGCAAAAAAAGCTTGTCCGCCGCCCCCACCTTGAATGAATTTTCCCAATTCACGAACGATATTACCCGCATGCAAACTTTTTGTTTCGACCAGGTTTTTAGAAATATAAATAGTTAAGATTGCTTTTCCATTAAGGTCTGAACCTCCTATAAAGAAGAGATTATCAAGTTCTCCTGCAATTTCAAAGGCAATATTTTTCATTGAGCCTGCATCCGTATCAATTAGGGCTCCTATAAAATTCACACCGTTGATCTCTCTTTTATTTTTGATCAGATCATCTTTGAAAGATGCTGCTTTCAATTTGTTTAACTGTTCAATTTCCTTTTTAAGTTTGTTGTTTTCCTCTTGAAGATTTTGTACTGATTTAAAAAGATCAGAAGGGTTTTTAAGTACAGATTTGATTTTGCTATAGGCTTCGTCCTGCTCAAAATAATAGTCTCTTACCGCATCATTTGTAATGGCCTCAATTCTTCGAATTCCTGAAGCAATAGCGCTTTCGCTCATGATCTTAAAATGCCAGATGTCTCCTGTGTTTTTGACATGTGTACCGCCACAAAGCTCCGTAGATTTGCCATACTTAATGGTTCTTACCGTGTCACCATATTTTTCTCCAAAAAGCATGATTGCCTCTGATTTTTTTGCTTCTTCCAAAGGAACCTGCCTATTTTCCTGGAGGGCAATATTTTCTTGAATCCTGGAATTTACAAATTGTTCAATATCCTTTATTTCTTCAGTACTTAACTTAGAGAAATGTGAAAAATCAAATCTCAGGTTTTTTGAGTGTACTGCAGACCCTTTTTGTTCCACATGCGTTCCGAGAATCGTTCTTAGCGCCTGATGAAGTAAATGAGTAGCGGTATGGTTACACATAGTTCTGAAACGTTGTTTCTTGTCAACTATAACCTTGAATTTTTCACTAGGATCCTCAGGGAGGTTCTTTGTATAATGAAGTATGAGATTGTTTTCTTTCTTAGTATCGAGGATGTAGATGACATTACCATTACTCACTTCAAGATAGCCCTTGTCGCCAACCTGTCCGCCACCTTCAGGATAAAAGGGCGTCATATTGAAAACAAGCTGATACATATCGCCGTCTTTTTTAGACGACACTTTTCTGTAACGAGTAATTTTAACTTCTGCCTGCAGATAATCATAACCAATGAATTCTTGTTCGACATCGCTCATAAGGATATTCCAGTCATCGGTATCAATCACAGCAGCAGCTCTAGAGCGCGATTTTTGTTTTGACATTTCCACTTCGAATTCGGCTTCGTCAAATTCCATACCTTTTTCCCGAAGAATAAGAGAAGTAAGATCTTTGGGGAACCCATAGGTGTCATACAATTCAAATGCTTTTTTACCTGAAATTAGATTCACCTTGGTGTTGGAGATGATATTGTCAAGAAGGATCAGTCCTTGATCCAGAGTCCTTAAAAAGGAATGCTCTTCTTCCTTGATCACATTGTGAATAAGATGCTTTTGGGCCATTATTTCAGGGAAATCATCACCCATTTGTTTTTCTAAGACATCTGCCAATTGATAAATAAAAGGCTCCTTTTTGTCTAAAAAGGTAAATCCATACCGAATGGCTCTTCTTAAGATTCTCCGGATCACATAACCAGCTCCGTTGTTGGAAGGTAGTTGTCCGTCAGCTATAGCGAATGCAACAGCTCTTACATGATCTGCAATTACCCGAATAGCTACATCCGTTTTCTCATCCTTGCCATAGGTACTGTTGGTGATGGTTTCAATCTCTCTGATGATGGGAGTAAATACATCAGTATCGTAGTTTGATTGTACCTTTTGAATGACCATGCACAGCCTTTCAAAGCCCATACCAGTATCAACATGCTTCTCTGGAAGTTTCTCCAAAGTGCCGTTGGCCCTTCTGTTGAATTCCATAAATACCAGGTTCCATATTTCGATGACCAAAGGATGATCCATATTGACCAGGTCTTTGCCCGGTACTTGTATCTTTTCTTCTTCCGATCTTATATCTACATGGATTTCGCTGCAAGGGCCGCAAGGTCCCTGTGCGCCCATTTCCCAAAAGTTATCTTTTTTATTGCCTTTAAGAATTCTGTTTTCAGGTATATGCGCCAACCAGAAATCATATGCTTCCTGATCAAAGGCAAGACCATCTTCTTTATCGCCTTCAAAAACAGTCACATAAAGACTGTCTTTGTCAATTTTAAAAACTTCGGTCAATAGTTCCCAGGCCCAGGTAATGGCCTCTTTTTTAAAATAGTCTCCGAAACTCCAGTTACCCAGCATTTCAAACATGGTGTGGTGGTAAGTGTCCATCCCAACCTCTTCCAGATCATTGTGTTTCCCAGAAACTCTTAAACATTTTTGGGTATCGGCAATCCTCGGTTGAAGCGCTTCCTTTTGCCCCAGAAAAAACTCCTTAAAAGGGTTCATTCCAGCGTTGACGAACATCAAACTAGGATCATTTTTATTGACTAGTGGAGCCGATTGAACAATTTTATGCTGTTTAGAAGCAAAGAAGTTCAAAAATTCTTTTCTGATTTCCTGTGAAGTCATAAAATAATATTAACAGCCATATCTTTTGGATATATCAGTGACAAAAAAAAATTGTAAATTTGTTTTTTACTGCAGCTGATATAGGCTTATTTTAGTTGTAAAAATAGTATATTTATAATTATGGCGAAGGTAAAATATTATTACGATTCTGATACCTTATCCTATAGGAAAATAGAGCTTAGAAAGCGGGATAAGTTCAGGAGAATGATGACTTTTGTTGTGGCATCTGCTTTGATGGGCGGATTCATTGTTTTTGTGATGTATCAGTTCGTTGAATCACCCAGACAAAAGGTGATGAAGCGAGAATTGGAAAATATGAAGCTCCATTATGAATTGCTGGAAAAGAAAATGACACAGGCGGATGAAGTACTTGATGGAATTCAGAAAAGGGACAATAATATCTACAGAACTTATTTTGAAGCCAACCCTATTCCTGAGGAACAGAGAAAAGCAGGTTTTGGTGGAGTGAATCGGTATAAATCAATAGAAGGGTTTGATAATTCTCAAATGATTATTGAGGCAACGAAAAATATTGACATACTCTCTAAGCAGTTGTATGTGCAATCCAAGTCTTTAGATGAAATTATTAATCTTGCTAAAGACAAGGAAGAGTTGTTGGCTTCAATTCCTGCCATACAACCAGTGAGTAAACAGGATCTTACCAGAATGGCTTCCGGCTTTGGATGGAGATTAGACCCGTTTACCAAAGCACGAAAAAGACATAAAGGGATGGACTTCACCTCTCCCAAAGGGACTCCGATATATGCCACAGGAAATGGTAAAGTGATACGTGCAGATGCCGGATCATCAGGTTTTGGGAAGCACATTAGAATTGATCATGGTTTTGGATATGTGACGCTATATGCGCATCTTTCAAAATACAATGTCAAAAGAGGGCAGAAGGTGAAAAGAGGTGACCTCATAGGTTATGTTGGAAGTACCGGCCGTTCACAAGCACCTCATTTACATTATGAGGTTCGTTATAACAAACAACAAGTTAACCCTATCAACTTTTACTATGGTGATCTTTCACCGGAAGAGTTTCAGGAAATGTTAAAAATGGCTTCGCAAGAAGGACAATCACTCGACTAATGCAAATAGATCTACCGGATAAAAGATATTATAAAATAGGTGAGGTGGCCAAAGCTTTTGGTGTAAACACATCTTTGATTAGATTTTGGGAAAACGAATTTGAGGTTCTAAAACCTAAAAAGAATAAAAAGGGCAACAGGTTGTTTACTCCTGAGGATTTGCAGAACCTGAAAATGATCTTTTTTTTAGTCAAGGAAAAAGGGTTTACACTTGAAGGAGCAAAGAACAAATTAAGGGAAAACCCCGACGATATTTTTTCAAAGCACAAGATCATTCTAAGATTGGAAGAGATCAAAAACGAACTTATTGAAATTAAGAACCAACTTTAAATTTAAATAGAATATCATGAAAAAATGGCTTCCCCTAATTATTATCGCAGTGATCGTTATTGGCATATTCAGATGGGGTGTTGGATTAAACAACACTATGGTCGAGAAACAAGAGACTGCTAAAACCCAATGGGCAAATGTTGAGAGTGCCTATCAAAGAAGATCTGACCTTATCCCAAATCTTGTAAGTACAGTAAAGGGATATGCTGATTTTGAAAAGGAAACGTTGGAAGCTGTCATTCAGGCCAGAGCCAATGCAACCAAAACGACAATTGATCCAAGTAATATTACACCAGAACAAATGGCTTCGTTTCAGCAGTCACAAAATTCTCTGTCTGGTGCTTTAAGTAAATTAATGGTGGTGGTTGAAAAATATCCGGATCTGAAAGCAAATCAAAACTTTTTGGAATTACAGAGCCAGCTTGAAGGAACTGAAAACAGGATCAATGTAGAAAGAAACAGGTTTAACGAACAAGCAAAGGATTATAATGTTTATGTGAGAAAATTTCCTGCGAGTGTGGTTGCTGGGTTTTTAAATTTTGATCCCATGGCCTTGTTTCAAGCTGCTCCAGGTAGTGAAAATGCGCCGACTGTAGATTTTAATTAATTCAGAAATTATTATAATATAGGCCAAAGCAATAGCTTTGGCCTCTTTTTTATCATAGATGTACTTATGGAAGTTGAACAATTTTTAACCAAGGAGCAGGAACAGGAAGTGGTCAATGCGATCCGTGAAGCAGAAAGTAATACTTCAGGGGAGATCAGGGTTCATTTTGAAAAGAGCCTTAATGAGGACGCTATTAAGAGGGCTCAGGAAGTATTTCATCAATTGGAAATGGATAAAACAATGCTTAAAAATGGTGTTTTATTCTATGTAGCTGTCGATGATCATCAATTTGCCATTATAGGAGATGCGGGTATTGATCAAGCGGTACCGGGAGATTTTTGGGAAAGTGTTAAAAATGAGGTGATCAATGAATTTAAAAAGGGTGATTTTGAGAAGGGATTAATTTCAGGTATCCTTCATGCTGGCGAAAAATTAAAGGAATATTTCCCATATGATAAGAATGATGACAACGAACTTTCAGATGAAATTTCCAAACGTCATTAGACTCCAATTACATTTAAATTATCAAACAATTTTGTATTTTTGTAAATAAATTAAAACGCTTCAATGTCTATATTCCATAAGCTCCAGGTGAAGGAGGTAAGAAGGGAAACTGTGGATGCCGTATCTGTGGCCTTCGATGTTCCAGATGAGTTAGAAAAAGAATTCAGGTTTTTACCAGGTCAATATATCACAATACAAAAAGACTTACAGGATAGCCTTTTAAGGAGGTCATATTCCATTTGTTCTTCTCCAAACAGTGGAGAGTTAAGAGTTGCGATTAAGCACGTTGATAAAGGCAGGTTTTCAGATTTTGCCAATCATATTTTAAAACAAGGAGATAGCTTGGATGTTGCTGGTCCTGAGGGACGTTTTGTCTTGGAGATAGATCCGAACAATCAAAAAGATTATATGGCCATAGCAGCTGGTAGTGGTATCACTCCTGTTATTTCTATGGTCAAGGCAGTTCTTCAAAACGAAAAGGATAGTAGATTCGTCTTGATTTACGGTAGTAAATCAGGTGAAAAGACCATATTTAAGAATGAACTGGATGAGCTTGCAGCCACTACAAATGGAAGATTTCAAGTTCATCATGTCTATAGTCAGATCATTAGTGACAAAGCCTTATTTGGAAGAATTGATGCGAAAATGGTGAAAGAACTTTTGAAAAATAATTTTTCAGGTTGGAATTTTGATACCTATTTTCTTTGCGGCCCTGAAGAAATGATTGATGATGCTAAAGAAATGCTTATAAAAAAAGGTGTCAAGGAAGATGCTATTAAATTTGAATTGTTCAGCAGTACTTCTTACAAAAAGGAAGTAACCAAATCTTTAAACGGAAATGCAGAGATTTGCATTGTTGTTGATGATGAAGAAACCACTTTTGAAATGAGAATGGACGAGATGATTCTCGATGCTGCCCTAGCCAAAGGTCTTGATGCTCCTTATTCATGTCAGGGAGGCGTATGTAGCAGCTGTTTGGCTAAAGTCGTTGAAGGAAAGGCTGTGATGGAAAGAAATACTATCTTAGACGAAGATGAAATTGAGGAAGGTTTGATTTTAACTTGTCAGGCGCACCCCACTACCTCAAGAATTAAAATTGATTACGACGACGTTTAGTTGTTAGTGATTGATTTAAATTTTACCCTATGATCAATGAATATGTCAATGCGGTATTATTAGGATTCGGACTGGCTTTTATGGTGGGGCCGGTTTTTTTTACCTTGATAGAGACTAGTATTACCAAAGGAGTACGTGCAGCCATAACTTTTGATATTGGAGTAGTTCTCGCCGACATCATGTTTATCACGATATCTTACTTTGGGAGTGTTACGATTTTACAGACGATTGAGAATGATCCTAGAATTTTTATGATTGGAGGTATAGTTCTTGTGAGTTATGGTCTTTACACTATTTTTTATCAGAAAACGAAAAAGATCGTGACGGATAAGGAGCTGGTCGTGGCAGAATCAAACAATTATTTGGGCCTATTTCTAAAGGGCTTCTTTTTAAATACAATCAATTTTGGGGTATTGGCATTTTGGTTAGCCATAGTTATAGCCGTTAGTTCGAATTTCCAAATGGATTCCGGAAGGGTTTTTAATTATTTTGCCATAGCGATATCTGTCTTTTTACTGACAGATCTTGGTAAGATATTGGCGGCAAAACAGTTGAAAGCAAAATTAACACCTGTGGTTTTGAGAAAGATTCGTCATGCGCTGGGAATTTTCTTTATTGTTTTTGGAATCATTTTAGCGACAAAAAGATATATTCCTGAAAAGACGATGGATAGAATAGACAATGTGATTGATAAGGTAAGGTCTTAATTATTTTGAACCTTAAGGTTGTATTTGTCAGCTACTTTATTAAATACCTCCAGTTTATCCTGATTTTTCAAATCCTTGTACATATACCCAATTTTTTTTGCAGCATCTGCTCTATAAGGAGAGTTTTGCGAGGTATATATAGTATAGGCTCGTATCAAATGATCAAGTCCTGCTTCCTCTTGATCCTGAGTATACAAGATCAATCCCAAGCCATAATAACCTTCGGGATCATCTGAATAAATATCAATGAAGTTTTCATAGTAGGTTATGGCCTCTGTGTATTGCTGGTTGAGGTTGTAAGTAATAGCTATGTTGAGTAATGGAAGCCTGCCTTCAGGATAGATTTCCAGCGATTTTAAGTAAGCACCAATCGCCTGTTCATATTGCTTATTTTTGCGATAACTGATACCAAGATTGTCCCATGCAAATGCAAAATTTGGATCTATCTCCACTGCTTTTGAGAATTTCAGAATGGCATTTTCAGTATCTCCTTCATTGATGTATTCCATTCCATCATCATAAGCGAGTTGAGCGAGTACATTATCTGAAGAGGCATATTTAAATTTTTTATTTTCAGTAAAAGCCAGTTCTTTTAATGATTTACAATGTTGAACCAAATAGTTTTCGACCATTTTATAATTCATATCATTTTGTCCCTTTTCTCCTTCTGCTTTTTTTCCATTTACAGTTTCGAGGGATTTACTAATACAATCTGTGATATTGTCATTTTTAGCATCTGATGAGGCTTCAATTTTAGAGATGCATTCACATGCATCGTTGGCTACTGCCAATAATGCTTCATCGTTATTGTTCTGGGCATAGCCCAGCGCAAAGGAGCAAAAAATGATGTATTTGATTATTTTCAAAAGAAGAATATTTTTAAAGTTTCCTTATTTGGTTAAATACCAGTACTTCCAAATCCGCCTTGACCGCGTTTGGTTTCATCTAGAACGCTCACTTCCTCCCATTTAGTATGTGCATACCTTGCAATTATCATTTGAGCTACCCGGTCACCGTTGTTAATTATAAAATTTTCACTAGAAAGATTCACCAAAATAACACCAACTTCACCCCTGTAATCGGCATCAATTGTTCCGGGTGCATTAAGTACACTTATTCCAAATTTAGCAGCCAATCCGCTTCTTGGTCTTACTTGAGCTTCAAAGCCTGGAGGTAGGGCTATAAATAACCCGGTTTTAATGATACTTCTTTCCAGTGGTTTAAGTGTGACAGCTTCTGTGAGATTCGCTCTTAGATCCATTCCTGCTGAAGAACTGGTTTCATAAGAGGGTGTTGGATGAGCTGATTTATTAATAATCTTGATAACTACGTTTTCCATATTTGTTTTATTTCAGATTTTTGAGTCCATATGATGGTTCCCAGAAAGATTAGAATAATTGCTATTGAAACCATATAATTACCCCTGAAATAGATAAATGATAAGTAACTGCCTGTTACGGTCAATAGCAGGGTTAAAAAGATGGTTTTAATTGGATAAGGTATATGGTAATATTTTTTCCCGTAAAAGTAACTGAGTAGGGCAATGAGCATATAAGTGATGAGTGTTGCCCAGGCAGAGGCCATATATCCTATTATAGGAATATATATGATATTCAGGCCTATGGTAATTGCTGCTCCAAGGATAGAAAAATACATACCGTATTTTGTTTTATCAGTGAGTTTGAACCATACTGAAAGATTGTAATAGATACCCAGAAATAAATTGGCCAGCAAAATTACCGGAACAATTTCCAACGCCTGAAAATATTCTGGTTTACCCAAAAGAAGATCAGCAAATTGATCTATAAAACCTATAATGATGAGCATAAAGAAAGCGCCAAAAATAATGAACCAGTTCATTATTCTCGCATAGGTTTGTTTGGCATTGGCTTTATCAGCTTGATTGAAAAAAAATGGTTCTGCCCCCATTTTAAATGCCATAATATATAATGACATAAAAACACCCAGTTTATAACAGGCCGCATAGATTCCCATTTGCTCTTTTCCGAGATATTTACTTAAAAGTAACTTATCCAGATTCTCATTGGTTACATAGGCCAGACTACTTATCATGATGGGAATCCCATAAGTCAACATCTTATAGAGCATCTTTTTGTCAAAGGACATTTTGAATTTAAAGACGAGAGGGAACAAGAATAAAAAGGTAATCAGGCTGGCTAAAAGATTTGCAATAAAAATATATAGGACCAAGGGTTGCGTATTAAAACCTACGGCAATAAACTCCGGGACATAATTACCATAAGTTAGGGCATTTGGTACATATAAGAGGAAATATAAATTGAAGGCAGCGAATATGACAACATTTAAAACTTTATAAAAAGTGAATTTTATGGGTCTGTTGCTTACTCTCAGGAAGGCAAAAGGAATAACCAATAATGTATCAAAAGTAGTGACAAGGATTAATATTTTCAAAGTCAAGGAACTCGTAAAGCCAAGATGAAGCGCAATTGTATCACTAAAAATAAATGATACGATCATAAATAAGAGAGTAGTAGTAAGTAAACTCAGAAAGGAGGTTGAAATGACTTTCCCTTTTTCTTTTTCTTTGGTGAAGAATCTGAAGAAAGCAGTTTCCATCCCATAGGTTAGCAATGCGTTAAAATATGCTGCATAAACAAAGTAAATGGTACTTTCAGCATAATTTGCTGAAACAAGAGTATTGGTGTGTAATTTAACCAGTATAATGTTGATAGCTCTGGGCAAAACGGCGGCGATTCCGTATATAATTGTATCCCTAAAAAACCGTTTTAAAGTGCTCAAAGTGTAGTTGATTGAAAAATCTTCAAACAAAAGTAAAATTTATGAGATACAAAAGCTGAAATAAGTAGAAAATATTTTGACATAAAAAAAGCCCTTGCATTTGCAAGGGCTTTTTAATAGTCTTAACTAAGAATTAAGCTTCAATTGGATCAATAGATACGTAGGATCTATTATCTTTTTTCTTAGTGAATTTTACGATTCCATTTACTTGAGCATGTAGTGTATGGTCTTTACCCATATATACATTTTCACCTGGATGATGCTTAGTGCCTCTTTGACGAACTAGAATATTTCCAGCCAATGCGCCTTGACCACCAAATATTTTTACTCCTAATCGTTTTGATTCTGATTCTCTACCGTTCTTAGAACTACCTACACCTTTTTTATGAGCCATGATCTAATATTTTTTCTGGGTTAATTTATTTTTTAGGGCTTTCTTCCTTTTTTGCTACTGGCTTTTTTGCTGCTGGCTTTTTGGCCACCGCTTTTTTAGGAGCCGCTTTTACAGGTGCCTTTACTTCTTTTGTTGCTGTTTTCTTAGCAGGAGCTGCTTTTTTCGCTGCCGGAGCTTTCTCAGTCTTGGTTTCTTCAGTTTTAGCAGCAGCTTTTTTCGCTGGAGCTTTCACAGAGATCCCTTCAATTTGAATCTGAGATAAATACTGACGATGACCATTTTTCTTTTTAAAACCTTTTCTACGTTTCTTTTTGAAAACGATCACTTTATCACCTTTTAGATGACCCAAAACTTTTGCAGTAACTACTGCATTTTCTATAACCGGGGCGCCAATAGTGACTTTGCCATCATTAAGTAAAAGAACTTTGTCAAAAGAAACTTTTGATCCTTCTTTATCTTCCAAACGATGAACAAAAACCTTTTGGTCTTTAGCAACTTTAAATTGCTGCCCTGCTATCTCTACAATTGCGTACATGGATTTATGTTTTTGCTTTTAATAAAAATTATTGCCCGTTCCATTTAGGCGGGTGCAAATATACATCTTTTTATTAAATAGGGAAAACTTTTTACAGGCATTATTTGCATGAGAATCTGCTTCATAGACATGAACACTTTGATCATTTTCCTTTGTTTGTCAGATATACCCCTGCAAGTATAAGTGTACCTGCTATAAATTGACCGAAATAGAGCCTTTCTCCATCCAATACCCCCCAAAATATCGCAACAATGGGAATCAGATAGGTCACAGAGCTTGAAAATATGGGGGAGGTCATCTGAATCAGTTTATTGAACAAGGTTTTCGCCATAGCTGTTCCGAATACCGACAAAAGCAAGAGATACAGTAAGGAGTTTTTGGCTGGTTCAATATAAACAGGGTCGAAAAAGTCCGTCCACCATAGAATGACCAAAGCTGGTATAAAAATGATGATGAAATTACCGGTGACGATAGTGAGTGAGCTAAGGTCATTAAGGTGCTTTTTAAGAATGTTCACATTAAACGCATAGCCAATAGAAGCAAAAACGATCAAAAGGGCAAATAAATAGTTTTGATTTGGGTTAAGTTCTGCTCCTTTAAGAATCAGAATCAGGGCGCCTATCAATCCAATGATTATCCCAATAAACTGTTTCCTTAAAAAACTAAAACCGAAAAATAATGCACCAACAAGTAGGGTGTTTAGAGGCGTCAGGGAATTCAGAATGGATACAATGGAGCTGTCAATTTTATCAACGGCAAAAGCAAACATAAATGCAGGAAAAAATGTTCCCAGTATAGCTGTAATTGCAATATAGTACCATTGCCTTTGAGTCACCTTAGAAATATTTTTAAGTCCAACGGTGAAAAGCGTAAGTGCCGTGAAGATAATTCTAATGGATCCTACCTGAATCGGGCTTAAATGAAGAAGCGCTTTTTTCATTAAAATGAAAGAACTTCCCCAGATAAGGGCTAGAAGGATCAATATAAACCATCTCGATTGCTTACTATTCATGGTTTGAAGTGGCTTTGATAATAAATATAATGCTTATTTTTGTATAAGAATATTAAATATTGAAGAGGTGAAAGTACTCATTAAATTTTTTTCGATAGCGATATTATTTCTGTTTTTTGTTTCCTGTGAATCCAAAAAAGGAGCAAAGAAAGATGCGAAAGAAGCAACTGAAATAAATGTCGTTGCACAAAACCTACGTCAGGTAAAAGTTGAAATAAAGGGTATGACATGTGAAATTGGCTGTGCTCGATTGATCCAGTCAAAGCTTTATAAAGCTGACGGCATAACTTCTGCTAAAATTTCATTTGAAGATAGCTCTGGTATTGTAAGTTTTGATCAGAACAGAATAAGCGAGGATGAGATCAAGGCGATTATTGAGAAAACAGCAGGAGGTGATATTTATTCAGTAGCTTCTATTCAAGAAATTGATATTGTTACTCAGGATAATGAATTACAGTAACTTAAATACTTTAGCTATTGCATTTGAGAACGAAATGTCCGTAATTTGCAAAACAATACTTAACCCATAAACTATAAAATTATGAAATTAATGAAATTACTTTTTACTGTGATGCTAGTTAGTGCTATTGCATTTTCTTGCAAATCAGAGAAAAAAGAGGCCGGTGAAGCCATGGATGATGCTGTAGAAGAAACAACTGAGGCAGTGGAAGAAGGAGCTGATGCTGTGGAAGAAGGAGCTGAAGCAACAAGTGAAGAAGCTTCTGAAGAAGCTGATGTTGCAGAAGAAGCTGTTGATGCAGCAGCAGAAGAGGTTACGGAAGCTGTAGCCGAGAAAAAAATCACAGTTGTTTTTCCAAAAGACACGAAACTACAAAATGAAGTAAAAACTACTTTGGCTGAATTTGCAAAAAGTAATCCAAAAGTGGAAGCTCATTTGCACACTGCCTATGCGTTTGCCTTTTTTCCAAAAATTACAAAAGGAGGTCTTGGAATTGGAGGCGCCGGAGGTAAAGGATTGGTTTTTGATGATAAAACTGTAATTGGAGAATCTAAGCTTGCTCAAGCAACTTTCGGATTGCAAGCTGGTGGTCAGCAATACATGGAAATCATTCTATTTGAAGATCAACCTGCCTTAGAAAGGTTTACGGCCGGAAAAGTTAAATTTTCAGGTCAGGCTTCGGCAGTGGCTTTGAAGGATGGTGCTTCAGCTGATATTGATTATCAAGATGGTGTTGCAATATTTACCAAAACTATTGGTGGCTTAATGGCGGAGGCTTCTGTTGGAGGTCAAAGCTTTAAATACAAACCAGGAATTAACTAGTCAAATTATCTAAAATAACAAAAAATGGTCGCTTTGCGGCCATTTTTTTGTTTTGACCATTCTTTTAGTAGCTGGGATATTAGTTATTTAAGATAAAATTTACTTATTTTGTTGCTTATTTAACCAAATCTCAATATATAATGAAAATTGTAAAAGTATTATTCATATTTGCTTTAGTAAGTATGATTGCCGTTTCTTGTAAGGAAACAAAAAAAGAGGAAGTTCAAGATGATACGTCAGTTGAAATGACTGAAGATGGATCAGATGATAGTGGTATGGAGGCAAGTGAAGAAGATGCTTCATCAGATGCCGCAGGAGCCGCTGCAACAGGTGCAGCAGCAGGTGCTGCTTCTGAAGGTGAGGCCGAAGGGAGTATGGAAGCTGTAGAAGGTGTTGAAGCAGCGTCTAAGGAACTTGAGCCATTAGTAGTGCCTGAAGGTGTGATTACTGAAGAATTGGCGGATACGCCTGTAGTTTACCCTGGTTGTGTGGGATCAGTTGAAGAAATCAGAGCTTGTAACAAGGAGAGTTTCATTGCTTACTTAAAAGGTGAATTCAATCATGACATCGCTCAAGAAGCTGGTTTAAAAAGAGGCGATTATGAAATTGGGGTTGTAATGCATGTAAATAAAGCGGGTAGAGTTTTCTCGTTAAGAGTTACCGCACCCAAGAAAGCATTAGAAACTGAAATGGAAAGAGTTGTAAATAGCACACCTCAAGTTATACCTGCTACAGTAGCAGGAGAACCTGTAGGAGTGAGTCTTAAGTTTCTAGTTGATTTCAAAGTAGAAAAATTATAATCTAGTCGATATAGAATTTAAAAAGCCTGAATTTGATTCAGGCTTTTTTTTGGCTTCAAAGGTGCTATAAATCTCTACTTCAGAATTTCTTCATATTTGTGTTGTTATCTTGCGGACTTTTAAAATATTAACTTAAAATTAACAACTATGAAATTGATCAAAGGAATTTTTGTAATTGCTGTAGTGAGCGCACTTACATTTTCATGTGACCAAACTAAAAAAGAAGCAACTGATGCTGCTGATGCGGTAGAAAATGCTGCTGACGCTACTGTAGATGCTGCTGATGCAACAGCTGAGGCTGTAGAGGAAGCTGCAGGAGATGTTGAGCAAGCCGTTGATTCAGTGGCTGCTGATGTTGAAAAAGCAGTTGATTCAACAAAAGTTATGGCTGATTCAGTTATGAAAAAATGTGAAGGAAAATGTTCTAAAGACGGTAAATCATGTGATGGTAGCTGTAAAGCCTAACACATATTCTTCATTACTTTTTAAAAGAGCTACCCTTGTGGTAGCTTTTTTTTGCTCCAGATTGAAATTTTCTTACGTAAAGAATAATATAAAAACAACAAGCTAATCACATATAGAACCCCGACCAACTGATGGAGGGTTCCATAAACTAGCGGAATACCTATTTTGACCTTTAACAAGGTCATGATACCAAGGAAAACCTGGAATACAACAAGAAGGTAAGAAACAGTCAACCATTTAATTGCGCCTGTATGCACATGGTTTCTTTTTTTATGATAGAAGTATACTGTTAGTATGAGTATTATATAGGCGAGTATTCGATGAACAAATTGAACCAGGGCTGGTGCAAATGCAAAGCGGTCGTAATTGGTGAGATTATGTAGGGTCCAGTTATCCATGTTACGCAAAACATCCGGGATAAAGGCGCCGTTCATTGAGGGCCAAGTCGCATAATAAAGTCCGGCTCTCATGCCGGCCATCAATCCTGCAAAAATTAACTGAACAGCCGTAAATATTAAAAGGATCATAACAAATCTGGTATGCCCCTTTTTGGGCTTGTTTTCCATAAGGTAGACATCTGCAATACATTTAACCATAGCCGCGATGGTTAGGATGGCTAAAAGGAAATGAAGTGTTAATTTGTAGGCATTTACCCAAGGTCTGTCAACCAGTCCGCTCATCACCATAATCCATCCGGCAGAAGCTGTCAAAGATGTTAAAAGAACTACCAGCATAAGTCTTTTGATGAGAAACAAATCTATTTGCTTTCTTATGATAAAAATGATAAATGGAATCAAAAAAATGATTCCTAATGCTCTTACCCAGAGCCGGTGAAAGTATTCCCAGAAATAAATAAATTTAAAATCCTTCAAACTAAAATCAGCATTGATTTTAAAATATTGAGGAGTTTGTTTATACAGCTCGAAAAGTTCAAGCCATTCTTGTTTATTCATTGGAGGGATGACCCCTGTGATGATATCCCAGCTCGTAATTGATAATCCTGAGCCAGTAAGTCTTGTGATCCCACCAAGAATGACCTGACCAATCAGCATGATCAGTCCGGTCAGTAGCCAGAACCTTATTGTTTTGTTATAGAGATATTTTTTCTTCAACTTTATAAAAATTAAATAGATTTTAGTCTTTCCATTCCATTGATTCAATCATGCGAATGATATCTTGCTGCAAATAAGATATAGCCGGTTTTATTGAATCATAGTTAGGTTGTACATTAAAATAAACAGCACCAGTAATAAAATGATGACTACTATCAGTTACGTGAAACTGAATTGGAGAGGCGGCGTTACCCGTGACCTCAAATATTGAGCCATATACTTTTTTTTGCTCATTTATGTAGGGAGCTGAACTAATACCATCTGCTTTAATGGTATGGTTAAAGGTTAATTTTTCGGCTTCAAGCAATAGTTCTTTCAGATTATTTTCAACAGGCCTATAGGTCATATTGATAGAAGCTTTTAACTTGGGATAGTCTATATTAACCCAGCATTTACTGTTTAGTTTTACGTCAGTAACACTTGATTTCTCGAAGGTATATGGACAGTCAGTGTTAATCAACTCGTATACAGGAGCAGGATACTCAAGCCTCAATTGCGCCTTAGGTTTAGGGAGTACTTCTTCTTTGCAAGAACTTACTGTAAGTAAGGATGCTAAGCTAATAAATGTGATTTTTAAGATTGTTTTATTCATTGCTTTTTTTTCTTCATTGGCAGGCTGACTTTAACCTGTTTAATTCTTTTTTTATCGATAGCTTCAATTGTAAAAATGTAGTTTTGAAAGGTGACTTTATCATTCTTTTTTGGAAACTTCCCTGTAATTTCCAAAATAAAACCGGCAAGAGTTTCAGCCTCGTATTTATGCTCTTCAAAAACAGACTCCTCTATGAGTAGGACCTTATAGAAATCCTTTAAGGTTATTTTCCCTTCAAAAACATAGTTGAACTCATCCAGTTTGGAATACGATAAATCATTTTGATCAAACTCATCTGAAATATCACCAACTATTTCTTCAATAATATCTTCTAAGGTAATAAGGCCTGATGTTCCTCCATATTCATCGACTACAATAGCCATATGGTTTTTCATTTCCTGAAATTCTTTTAACAGGTCATCAAGTTTTTTATTTTCAGGAACAAAGAAAGCTTCTCTGATGATCTTTTTCCATTGAAAGGTCTTTTTATTTATGTGAGGAATGAGATCCTTGGTATATAATATGCCTATGATATTATCTACATTTTCCTTATATATCGGAATTCTAGAATGGCCTTTTTTAATTATTTTTTCGGTGATAGCGGTGAATTCTTCATCTGAACTAAGCGCAAAGATGTCCATTCTTGGGCACATAATTTGAGAAGTATCTGTGTTCCCAAAATTTACGATCCCTTGCAAGATCTTTTTTTCTTCCTTTGTAGTAGCTCCTTTAGAAGTAAGTTCCAGTGCCTGGGATAGTACTTCCACAGAAAAATCAGACTGCTTTTTACTTAGTTTCTTTTCAACCAAGTTTGTGAGGTTTAATAGCGGAGTACTTAAGAAAGTAAGTAGGGTATTTAAAAAGACCATTGGTTTAGCCATAAAGGAGGCGAAACTTGAGGCATTCCTATTTGCATAAATTTTAGGTAATACTTCTCCAAATAAAAGGATCAGAAAAGTAACCACGACAATCTCTATTAGAAATTTGATCAAGGGAGAAGACAAGCCCGCGAAATAATAGTCGCCAACATAGGCAAAAAGAAGGATGAATAAAATATTGATAAAATTATTTGAAATGAGAATAGTGGCTAAAAGTTTTTTTGGGTTTTCCAACAGTTGATTGACCTGTTGAATATTTGAATCGCCTTCTTTTTCAAGATCTGCTTTTGACAGTGAAAAGTACGCAACTTCAGTGCCGGAAATAAAACCGGAAATAACCAATAGAACCAAAAGTGAAATGATTCCGGTTATGGCTTGCCATCCAAATTCTATAGCCATAAAAATACTTGCGGGTTCAGGATCCAAAGAATAATGTTTTAATTCGTACTAAATTTAAAATTAAAACGGCACATCATCTGTAGTGTCTTTTAAAGAATTTAGTCCCGCCGATTTGTTTTCATTCGTTTCGGCAGGAGTTTCTAGCGAAGCAGGATTATTGAGATCCTTTTTTGTTGTCAGAAAAGTCATGTCGAAGGCATGAATTTCAGTAGAGTATCTTTTTACACCTTCCTGTTCCCAATTTCTTGTCTTGATCTTTCCTTCAATAAAAACCCTGTCACCTTTACTTAAAAATTTCTCACAAAGTTCTGCCAGTTTATTCCTTACAACTACATTATGCCATTCGGTGGTAGTCACCTTTTCGCCTGTTTGTCTGTTATTAAATGATTCATTCGTGGCAACAGGAAACCTTCCAATACAATTTCCTCCTTCAAAATAATGCATTTTAACTTCGTCGCCCAAATGCCCGATCAGCATTACTTTATTCAATGAGTTTGCCATAGTAATTTAATAAGAATCAAAGATAATCAAATTGCAAGGTATGCATTAATTTGTGCTTTGATATTTATCAACAAAATTCTGTATTAATACAGGTAGGGCAAAGTTTTCCAATTCTCCCCATGAGGTAACATTCTTGGGCTCTTCCAGTGGTTCTACGATCCAAAAAGAGGTGTGTAGGGTTTGATGGGTCAATTTGTGAATAATGGGGAGCTCATTGAATTTTTTAAGTGTGTAGGCGCCACTGATAAAAAGCTCTTTTTCAATAACTTCCGTAAGTTCAGTTTCATCTTGCAAATTATGTATGGTCTCATAAAGAGGAAATTCGTATAGGTTTTGCCAGATACCCTTTCCTTTTCTTTGTCTTAGAATTGTTGATTCACCTTTGATGTCAAACACCAGATAATTGAAATAGCGTTTTCTGATTTTTAGTTTTTTCAGCTTTACCGGGAGTTGATCTATACTTTTTTCCTGTAGAGCAAAACATGTATGGTTAAAAATACAGGCATCACATTTAGGTTTTTTTGGTGTGCAAACCAGCGCTCCAAATTCCATAAGGGCTTGATTGTGGGTGCCTGGATCATCGGCATTTAATAACTCTTCAGCTAAGGTTTTAAATTCCTTTACCCCCTTAGGGTCGTTAATCGGTGTATTTATTCCGAAAACTCTTGACAAAACTCTAAATACATTCCCGTCGACGGCAGCATGAGGCTGATCAAATGCTATAGAGGCTATTGCTGATGCTGTATAATCTCCTATACCTTTTAGTTTTTTTAGTTCAGTATAAGAGTTAGGAAATTCACCCTTATATTCACTGACAATAATTTTTGCTGTACTATGCAAATTTCGGGCACGAGAATAATACCCCAATCCCTGCCACAATTTTAAAATTGTCTTTTCATCTGCCTTTGCCAAAGCAAAAATATTATCAAATTTATCAATAAATTTTTCGTAATATGAGGTTCCCTGTGCTATACGGGTCTGCTGTAAAATAATTTCAGATAACCATATTGAATAGGGATTCTTAGATTTTCTCCAAGGCAAATCTCGACGATTAATTAAATACCACATTATTAATGTGTTAGAAAACTTTAAATTTCCCCTCATTTTGCAATAGTACAATTTTTTATCTAATTAAATTTTAATCATTTAGCTTTTCGAAATTGATTTATTGTATTATATTTGCCCCCTCAAATAAAGAATTAAATAACGTATAAATAATTTAAAATGACAAAAGCAGAGATCGTAGCTAACATTT
>CAZPHF010000041.1:0-23564 GCA_964586115.1 uncultured Flavobacteriaceae bacterium
CAGGAAAAATAAGATCATTAATTGGAATAGACCAAGCTGAAAAAACCGATAAAGGTTTAGAAAATTTATATAAGAGGCTATTAAAAAACGGGATGCATGGCTTGTGTTTTAGCCTTTATGAAGATGGACAAAGTCCTGGAGATCAAATTTCTGAGGAGCAAATCAGGAGAAGGATGAAAATCATAGCACCCTATACGAAATGGATTCGTTCATTTTCGTGTACCGATGGCAATGAAGCCATTCCTCGAATTGCACATGAATTTGGTATTAAAACATTGGTTGGTGCCTGGTTAGGAGATGATCCGGAAATCAATAAACGAGAAATAGCGAACTTAATTCAATTGGCTAAAGAAGGCTTTGTCGATATTGCAGCTGTTGGTAACGAAGTGATGTATCGTAAAGACTTGACTGAAGATGAATTATTAGCTTTTATGCATCAGGTAAAGGAGGCAATTCCGAAGAATATACCTATGGGCTATGTTGATGCATATTACGAGTTTTCGAACCGTCCGAGAATTACAGAAGCATGTGATGTGATTTTGGCAAATTGTTATCCATTTTGGGAAGGATGTAGTTTAGAGTATTCATTAATTTATATGAAGGAAATGTATAATCAGGCTGTTAAAGCAGGTAATGGAAAAAAAGTTATTATCTCTGAAACGGGATGGCCATCTATGGGTGGAAGTTTTCAAGGTTCACACCCTTCGTTTCCAAATGCCATGAAATATTTTATAAATACCCAACAATGGTCCAAAGAAGATGATATAGATATTTTCTATTTTTCGTCATTTGATGAATCCTGGAAAGTTGGTTCTGAAGGAGATGTAGGAGCCTATTGGGGCCTTTGGGATAAAGATGAAAAGCTTAAAAAATTTTAAAGCGAATTGTTTAATGATTTTGAAGTCAAAGCAGAAGAAAAATAAATGAAGTATACACAAGCACTTGATATAGATGCTGGAAAAGCTATTTGTTATTCTGGTTTTAGAGAAGGACAAAAACCCGGAGGAGTTTGGCCAAGTTATGAAGAGATCAAAGAAGACCTTCTCATGCTTAATGGGCATTGGAAATACCTTCGTTTATATGACTGTGATCAGCATGCTGACACTGTATTGGAAGTTATCCAAAAAGAGCAACTAGATTTTAAAATAATGCTTGGTGCCTACATTGTTGCAGAAGCTAATAATTACGGTTGTCCATGGGGTGGTTCTTATTCTGAAGATCAATTAATAGAGAATAAATCAACAAATTTAAATCAGATCAAGAAACTAATTGATTTGGCTAATAAATACCCTGATATCATATTTTCTTTATCCGCAGGTAATGAAGCTTGCGTTGATTGGACAGACCATTATGTACCTGTCGACTCGGTGATTAATTATGTCAGGTTGATTAAAAAAGAGGCGAAACAACCAGTTACATTTTGTGAAAACTATCTTCCCTGGCTAGATAAATTAAAAGATTTGGTCGAAGAAGTTGATTTTATTTCGATTCATACCTATCCGGTTTGGGAGTATAAGAACATTCATGAGGCCATGGAATATACAAAAAGTAATTATTATGCTGTTGCAGATACTTATCCGCACAAACCAGTGGTGATTACTGAAGCCGGTTGGACAACTTATTCAAACGGAAGAGGTATTTGTCCGAGTAATGTAAGTGAAGAATTCCAAAGTATTTATTACAATGATTTGGTAGGTTGGAGCGAGGAGGCTGAGGTTCTAACTTTTGTTTTTGAAGCTTTTGATGAATCATGGAAGGGATCTAATGAAGCTTTGGAGCCCGAAAAGCATTGGGGACTTTTTACCATCGATCGGAAACCTAAAAAAGTCATGCAAGACCTTTTTACAGCGTTGTAGACCTCTGTTTTCTTTATCTTTAATTTGTTAGGAGTTAAATCAATTAGAATTGAATATGTATTTTAAAAAGATCGCACTATTATTTTTAATTGGGATTTGTACTTCTATCAATGGGCAAGAGAAGAAAATAGTATGGGAAGAAAACTTTGACGGAAACCAGCTTAATAAAGAAAGTTGGAATATTGTAACGGGAAATGGCTGTCCCGAGCTCTGTGGTTGGGGGAATAATGAAAAACAGATCTATTCAGATGAAAATGTGAAAGTCGCAAATGGTTTTCTCATTATCAAAGCCAAAAGAGAGGGCGATAGATATACTTCGGCAAGGATCAACTCAAAGGATAAAAAAGAATTTCAATACGGTAGAATTGAAGTTAGAGCAAAACTTGCTACAGGAAAAGGCTTATGGCCCGCCTTTTGGATGCTAGGGTCTAATATCAATGAAGTAGGTTGGCCTTTGTGCGGAGAAATTGATATTCTCGAGTATGTCGGAAAGGAACCAGAGAGAATTTTTACAACACTTCATACTGCTGATAGTTATGGAGCCTCAAAAAATACTAGAAAAGATGTAGTTAAGGGAGTAGAAGAGGGTTTCCATACTTTTGCTATTGACTGGTCAAAAGACCGTATCGAGTTTTTAATTGATGGTGCATTATTTTATACTTTTTCACCAGAAGACAAGGATGAAAAAGTATGGCCTTTCGACCAACCCTTTTATGTCATTTTGAATTTGGCCATAGGAGGTAATTTTGGAGGCCCTGAAGTAGATGATAGCATATTTCCGCAAGAATTCATCATTGATTATGTAAGAGTGTATCAATAGCGAATGAATTATATTTACTGACATCAGATGATAATTGTCAGACTTCAAATCAATAAAACAATCTATTTTTGAAAAGTTCGTTACTATTAAAATAGTTCTTCAATTGTCTAAAAGAACTCCGGGTAATTTGTATCCAATTAAATAAAATTGTTATGAAAAATATTTTGTCAGTATTGTTACTCATCCCGATGATGGTTTTATCATCATGCAGTAATGAATCCATTGAAATAGAACTCCCAGTAAAAGGAACAGAAATCAATGCATTTTATTTTTCAAAAGCCAAAAATCCAAACCTCAGTAGTGATCGGTATGCGATAATAGAAGATAATATAATAAGTGGAAGACTTCCCCTGGAAGTAGATATTCAAAATATGGTTGCGAGTTTTGAACATAATGGTTCGGAAATCCTTGTTGACAATAATGCACAAACTAGCGGAGTAAGTTCAAATGACTTTACCCAAATTCAGAACTATTTGGTAACTACCACTAATGGGGAAACAGGTCAATATGAAGTGGATATGACCTATTTTACAGGCTTACCCATTATTTACTTAGAGACCACTAATGGTGAGGAGATAGATTCAAAAGAGGATTATTTTGAAGGATCTATATCCATGGATGGTGCGCGCTATTTTACAGACTTATCTTCAACTACCATGAAAATTCGAGGGAGGGGTAATTCGACATGGGGTATACATCCAAAAAAACCCTATCAATTGAAGTTTGGTGACAAGACGGAAATGTTAGGAATGCCAAAAGATAAAAAATGGATATTCCTTGCCGAATTTTCTGACAAGACGCTGATCAGAAATAAAATTGCCTTTGAAATGGGCTATTTAAGTCAGCTAGACTGGACTCCTCAAAGTGTATTTACTGAGGTCGTCATTAACGGAGCTTATAACGGCACCTACAATATTTCTCAAAAAGTAGAGGAAAGTGATAACCGGGTAGTACTGGGTGATACAGGTTATTTATTAGAAATTGATCAGTTGGGCAGGTTAGATCCTGATGATGTCTATTTCAGAACCAATAAGTTTTTGATCAATATAAAAGAACCTGAAACGGCTTATAACAGCAACGAGTTCATCTATGTTAGTGAATTGATCAATGAGTTTGAGAATGTATTGATGGGAGCTCAATTTACCGATCCTGATATTGGTTATACCAAATATATTGATGTTGAAAGTTTTATTGACTGGTACCTTATCAGTGAGATCACTAAAAATCAAGATTCCAGAGATTTTTCAAGTATATTTCTCAATGTGATTCCGGGCGAAAAGATTAAAATGGGCCCTTTATGGGATTTTGATCTGGCCTTTGGAAATGTTGATTATTCGGAATGTGAATATCCAACTGGTTTTTGGGTAAAGCATCATGAATGGTATAGCAGACTTTTTGAAGATGAAGTATTTGTAGAAAAGGTTAAGGAACGGTTTCTTTATTTTAAAGAGAATCAGAATTTTATCCTTGATAAAATTGATGCTTATGCAAATCAACTAAAATGGTCTCAATACGAAAATGATGACAAATGGAATCTTTTCGGGAACTACGTATGGCCTAATCCGGTAGTGTATGATTCACATAAGGCTGAGGTTGATCACCTTAAGTCTTGGTATATAGAAAGGATGAATTGGCTGGATGCGGCTTATAAGGAGTTATAATATTGAAGCTGAGGCTTAAATCGTTTGCCAGAATTTTTAAAATCTTTAGAGATATTGTTGTCAGTACAGTTTGAATTGAGCTGTAAAATATGGGTATTCAGTTTGTTTGCCTCAAATGTTTCTATGCGATTCGCCAATTAAAATATTTTATCAAGAACAAATTTTAAAGAAATAGACCAATTAATTGGAATTATCTGCATTTAAAATATAAATGATAAGGTAGATGTCTTTCAGTAATTTATAAAGAAATTAAATTGCAGGAGCTTGTAAAAAGTTTGTTAATAGTCAAAAATATCTTCTATATTGCAGAGCAAATTTTTTAAAATTACTTCACTATTATGGGACAAACTAGTACAAAAAGAATCAATATTTATTTCGTAACCATTGTCATTACCCTTGGGGGATTATTGTTTGGGTATGACACAGGTGTGATTAATGGAACACAATTTTATTTTTCGAAATATTTTGAATTGACCGGTTGGTTAAAAGGTTTTATAGTGAGTAGTGCCCTTTTGGGAGCTCTTTTGGGAGCCGCTTCTGCGGGTATGATTTCTAAAGAGATTGGTAGAAAAAAATCCCTGATTATTTCAGCATTACTTTTTGCGCTTTCTGCCTGGGGATCGGGTTTACCTTCGATGTTACCAGAATCAATGACTTTAATGGTAGTATTCAGGATCCTTGGTGGTATTGCCATTGGAATGGCTTCTATGAATGCACCAATGTATATAGCGGAGATTGCACCGGCTAAAATTAGAGGAACTCTGGTGACTTATTACCAAATGGCTGTTGTAATTGGCTTCTTTGTGGTTTTCCTAGCCACTTATTTTATTGGATCCGGATTAAGTGAGCAGCAAAATATTGATTATGGTTGGAGATATATGTTCTGGTCAGAATTGATCCCTGCGCTTGCCTTTTTCATTTTGCTGTTTATGGTACCAAAAAGTCCAAGATGGCTAATGATCAAAGGACAGGAAGAAGAAGCAAAAAAAGTGCTCGTTTCTATTCATGGACAAGAAATGGCAGATAAAGAATTTGTAGAGATCAAAGACTCTATTGTTAATGAGGGAAAAGTTAAAAAAGCATCTATATTTCAAAAGTCACTGTTCCCTATCGTAGTTATTGGAACTGTACTTTCCGTTTTACAGCAATTTACAGGTATTAATGCGGTACTTTATTATGGTGCAGATATATTTGAACAGGCTCTTGGCTTTGGTAAGGAGGATGTTTTATTACAGCAGATACTTTTAGCCACGGTAAATTTATTGTTTACGTTTATTGCGATGTTTACAGTAGATAAGTTGGGTAGAAAACCTTTACTGATCATAGGTGGTGTTGGTATGTTGGTTGGATTTCTTATAATGGGTTTCACTCTTTATTTAAGTGATTATTCAGCAGTTAATGCTGCAGGATTACCTGCTATTTCTAGTACTGAGGGAATTATTTGTCTGATAGGAATTCTGATGTTCATTGGATCTTTTGCGATGTCTATGGGGCCAATAGTTTGGGTATTGTTGTCTGAGATATTCCCGAATAGTATCAGAAGTACAGCGATGGCTATTGCTGTTGCGGCACAGTGGCTGGCTAATTATTTTGTATCTCAAACTTTCCCGATTATAGTTGAAAGTGACGCGAATGGCTTAATTACGGATGGAGGAACCTGGAACAACTCACTTCCATACTTTTTATTCTCCGCATTTATAGTGTTCATTATCTTCTTTACCTGGAAATGGATCCCTGAGACAAAGGGAAAAACTTTGGAAGAAATGGAAGCTATTTTTAATCCAGAGAAAAGTTAATTTAAAGGAATTTAAATAAGAAAATCGCCGTTGGGACCTTATGTACTTGTCGCATGAACAGATGAGACAAGTACATAAGTAATCAATGGGATCATTTTTGTAGCAATAATAATGCTGCTTCGCACCATGCTGGCGTAATTTTCAGACCTAAAAAAACTAAACTTTTAACAATCGGGTGGTATCTTTTGGTGTGAATGGACGGGGCTGAGGCTGCGGTTCAGAGGCCATCAAGAATAGAGCATGGCTTAAGCAATAGAACCTTCTTCAAAGCTCCGATCATACTTCATGCGAAAATCTGATTGGTATTTTTGTGATGATTATTCCAAAAAAACATTCGTTAATGACAAAATAGTATCAATACTTTCATTCCGATATATGTAATTTTGAGACGTAAATATTAAGATTTTCGAAATAATGTCAGATGTAAATAAATTATCTTTAAAGGAGAAACTTGGGTATGGCTTGGGTGATGGTGCAGCAAATATTGCTTGGAGAGGGGTTGCCACTTTTCTGTTTATTTTTTACACTGATGTTTTTGGTTTAAGTCCCGTAACGGTTGGTGTTTTGATGCTGGTTGCAAGATTCAGTGATGGTATCAGTGATGTGATCATGGGTGTTATTGGTGACCGTACTAAATCAAAATATGGGAAATTCAGACCATGGATTCTTTGGACAGCGATTCCTTTAGGCCTTATATTATCTTTATTATTCTCCACACCTGATTTAAGCGATTCAGGTAAAATAGTATATGCCTATATTACTTATATCTTTTTCACCTTGATTTATACAGCTAATAACGTTCCTTATGGCGCGCTTATGGCGGTGATGACAGGTGACGATAAGGAAAGGACCAGCCTTGGATCTTTCAGGATGGTGGGTGCTTTTGGAGGGGGTATGCTTGTTCAAGGTGCTTTGCTTTTTCTCGTGGCTTATTTTGGAAATGTGAATCCTGAAATTGGAATAGAACAATTGGAAGCGGAAAAATTCAGAGTTACCGTTTCAGCCGATGCAGATGTTCAAAGTGTCAATATTAAAACAGAAAATGGTATTGCTGATTTTGTATGGGATGATGACAGTATGGATGCCACTGAAAATATACCAACTCATGGTAAGAGTTTTGCCATGGAGGCGGATAAAGAATATGCTTTTATCGTTACCGGAGAACCTAATATTGAAACCGATAGTATTTCCCTTATCGATCAGAAAAGAGGATATAGTAATTCGATGTATATCATGTCGATCTTTTTGAGTTTGTTTATGTTCATTACATTTTACACAACTAAGGAGAGAATTCAACCGCCTAAAACGCAGAAAAATAACTTAAGAAGAGATCTAAAGGACCTGATCAGTAACAAACCATGGTTGGTTTTATTGGTCATTGGTTTGTTGTTTAATGTGTATAATTCCATTAAACAGGGGATCGTCATTATTTATTTTACCCATTATTTAAATAACCAATTGCTGGCGGCTTCGTTTTTAGTAGCTCTCATGCTGGCTTCCGTTGCGGGAGCTTTAGTAACCGCTCCACTTGGAAAGAGGTTTGGAAAAAGAAATTTATTTATTGCGGCTTTACTGTTCTCAGGAGGAGTGAATTCGCTGTTCTTTTTTCTTGGACCGACCGATGTAACAGCAGTTTTTGCTATTGGAGTTGTGTCTGAGTTTGCTTCAGCAATCTTCCCAACATTATTTTTTGTAATGCTGGGTGATGCAGCGGATTATTCAGAGTTTAAGAACGGTAGAAGGGCTACGGGCCTGATCTATTCGGCAGGATCTTTTGCTACTAAATTTGGTGGGGGTATTGCAGGGGCTATCATTGGTTTTGTGCTGGGTGCTTTTGCCTATGACGGTCAAAATGCAAGTTCTATAGAAGGAGCTATTCCAGGGATCAAGATGTTGATGAGTTGGATACCTGCGGGTATAACAGTCGTTGCCGCGATTTTTATGTTCATCTATCCATTGAACCAGAAAAAAATTGATGAGGTGACTACCGAGTTGAACAACAGGAGATTAAAAGAGAGTAATATTTAGAATCTATTCAGAAAATTATAACGAAATGAAATACGGTCATTTTGACGATGCAAACAGGGAATACGTAATTACAAACCCTAAAACTCCTTATCCTTGGATCAACTACTTGGGTAACGAGGACTTCTTTTCACTCACTTCGAATACAGGAGGGGGTTACACCTTTTATAAGGATGCTAAATTCAGAAGGCTTACCCGCTACAGGTATAACAATGTTCCGGTTGATGATGGAGGAAAATATTTTTATATCAAAGATGGTGATACGGTCTGGTCGCCAGGTTGGAAGCCTGTAAAAACAGAACTTGATAGTTATGAGTGCCGTCATGGGATGAGCTACTCGAAAATCAAAGGTTCAAAAAATGGAGTGAGTACAGAAGTGCTGCAATTCATTCCGCTGGGTTTTTGGGGAGAGATCCAAAAAGTAACACTAAGGAATGAAAGTTCGGAGACCAAGAAATTAAAATTGTTTTCTTTTATCGAATGGTGCTTGTGGAATGCTGAAGATGACATGACGAATTTTCAGAGAAATTTTAATACGGGAGAAGTTGAGGTTGAAGACAGTGTGATCTATCATAAAACTGAATTTAAGGAAAGAAGAAATCATTATGCATTTTACTCTGTAAATAACGAAATTCAGGGCTTCGATACTGATCGGGAATCATTTGTTGGTCTGTATAATGGATTTGATAGTCCTGATGCCGTTAGCAAAGGAACTCCTGGAAATACGATAGCACATGGTTGGTCTCCTATAGCTTCTCATTATATAGAGATTGAACTGCAGCCTGGAGAACAGAAAGACCTTGTATTTATGTTGGGTTATGTTGAGGTTGCGGAAGATGATAAATGGGAATCCAAGGCTGTGATCAATAAGAATCCTGCCAAGGAAATGATCAAAAAATATGATACAGTTGCCAAAGTTGATGCTGCATATGATGCGCTTAGAACTTACTGGGATGAACTCCTATGTACCATTTCACTAGATTCCGGGGATGACAGGCTTGACCGTATGGTCAATATCTGGAATCAGTATCAATGCATGGTAACCTTTAATATGTCACGTTCTGCATCTTTCTTTGAGTCAGGGATAGGGCGTGGAATGGGATTCAGGGATTCTAACCAGGATCTTATAGGATTTGTACATCAGATTCCTGAAAGAGCTAGAGAGCGTATTTTTGACATAGCCTCGACACAGTTCGAAGATGGATCCTGTTACCATCAATACCAACCTTTGACCAAAAAAGGAAATTCTGCCGTAGGGGGAGACTTTAATGATGATCCGTTATGGTTGATCTTATCAACTACGGCCTATATCAAGGAGACTGGAGATTTCTCTTTATTAGACGAAATGGTACCATTTGACAATGATGCCTCAAGAGCCAAACCTCATTTTGACCACCTAAAGGCTTCGTTTTATCATGTCGTAAACAATTTAGGCCCACATAAGCTGCCTTTGATCGGCAGGGCTGACTGGAATGACTGTTTAAATTTGAATTGTTTTTCAAGTGATCCAAACGAATCTTTCCAAACAACTGGAAATAAAAAAGGTGATACAGCTGAATCACTTATGATCGCAGGACTGTTTGTGGTATATGGCAAGGAATATGTTGATCTCTGCAGATTTGTTGGAAAAGACGCGGAAGCGGATGAGGCTCAGATGCATGTGGATCAAATGATCGAGGCAGTAAAAGCCCATGGATGGGATGGTGATTGGTACCTTAGAGCCTATGATTATTACGGTAAGAAGATCGGTTCTAATGAAAGTGAAGAAGGTAAAATATTTATTGAATCTCAGGGTTGGTGTACCATGGCTGAGATAGGGAAGGATGAAGGAATGGTTAAAAAATCTCTTGATTCGGTTAAAGAACATCTTGATTGTGAATACGGAGTAGTGCTTAATTATCCTGCTTTTACAAAGTATCATATAGAATATGGTGAAATATCCACATATCCTGCCGGATATAAGGAAAACGGCGGTATATTTTGTCATAACAATCCTTGGATCATGATTGGGGAGACCATGATTGGTCGTGGTGACAATGCCTATGATTACTACACAAAAATAGCTCCAAGTTTCCTTGAAGATATATCTGATCTGCACAGGGTTGAGCCCTATGTTTACTGTCAGATGATAGCCGGTAAAGAAGCATTTAAGCCTGGGGAAGCTAAAAACTCTTGGCTCTCAGGAACAGCTTCATGGAATTTTTATGCCATTACTCAATATATACTTGGTGTAAGACCTGAATACAATGGTTTGCGAGTAGATCCCTGTATCCCTAAGAAATGGGATGGCTTTAAAATGCAAAGAAAATTCAGAGGAGCTACCTATCAGTTGGAAATTAAAAACCCTGATCACGTTAGCAAAGGGGTGAAAGAAATCATAGTAAATGGAGAAACTTTAAACTCAATTATAATTCCACTACTTGAGAAAGGTAAAAACCATAAAGTCGAAATAATTATGGGATAAATGACTTATGTTTTTACTGAAAGAAACTCCTGATGGCTTAGGTCATTGGGAGTTTTCTTTTTAAAGACCACATCATTTACATTCTTAATCTTATAATACTCTTTGCATACCAACAAATTCTTTTCTGAATTCACTTGGAGTGCATTGTTTAGATTTTTTAAAGATACGATTGAAATTGGCTATATTGTTAAATCCGCATTGATAGCTTATTTCACCAATACTTTTTTCAGATTCGATGAGCCACCTGCAGGCATAGCTAATCCTTGTATCATTCACATAGTTGATAAAGGTTTTGCCAGTTCTCTTTTTAATGAACCTATTGAAGGAAACAGGACTCATATTTACCAATTGAGAAATTTCTTCCAAGCCTATTTTACGATAATAGTTTTCTTGAATATACTCATATACTTTTTTAATTCGCTCACTGTTCTGGAAGTCATTCATCTCTGAAAATTGTGTCGATAGCAGTGTCTGATTTTCTGATCCGGCAAGGTCATTTAAGATAGAAACAAACTCTAAAAAATAATTGATTCCGCTTAGTTTAGGTAATACCATTAATCTGGGCATGATATTCATCGTAGTCTCCTGTGAAAAAAGGATACCGTGTTTTGAACGATTGAACATATCTCTGATACATTTAAAGATACGCCTGGACAGCATTTTTTCATTAAGCAGATCCTGTTGTATATGTACGGTAATTTCGTAAATCTCTTTACAAGTACATTTGTTTAATTCCCAGCCATGTGTAAGATTAGGTCCAACCAATACAAGTTCTGCATCATTAATTATATCGGTATGATCTCCGATGATCCTTCTGACACCTTCTCCCTTATAGATGAAATTTAATTCATATTCCGGATGAAAATGAATCGGAAAATCAAAATCATCCTTCACCCTTTCATAGACTAAAAAACTATCTTCCGGGCTTAACTGTGTAATTTCTCTGTGTACGCTGTTCCTCATATTTCACTTCTACTGCGGTAATGGTCAGGATTTGATCAAAAGTGACAAAATAATATCACCCCATACTTGTAGTTTCAAATATATCTCAAATTTTTTGAATAACCATTTTAGTTTTTTTGGGATCATAAATTTTGTGATAAATAGGCACTTAGCTGCTCGTTGAGGTAGTTGTTGTAATGGATGTGTAGCCCAATTGATATATCTATTTCCTATTCGTCTCATTACATTGTGACAAAATATGAAACTGTTATGAATGATAAATTAGACCTTGACTATTTCTAAATTGAAAAGGAAGCGCCTGAAAAAATGATAGACTTCATTTTTTCAGGCGCTTTATATATTGAATAGTAGCGTTTCAGACAGAAACTAGTTAACTTGGTGAATTGTGGCTTCTCCTAAAACAATTCCTCTGTTTACCATTGGACTTCCTTTATAATGTACAGTAGCCTCTCCATAAGCAGTCACTTTTAATTCATCGGAGACTTTTAATCTCACTCGTCCTTCACCGTAGGCGGTTACTTTGGCTGTAGCATTCTGGACGCCGAAAGTATTGATTTCACCTTCTCCATAAGAGATAATTCGCTGACGTTTGGCATTGCCTTTCTTTACTTCAAGATAGGATTCTCCATACATGGTCGCAAAGAACTCCTGAACTTCGATCTCCTTTAAATAGACCTCACCTTCGCCATAAATTTTAAGATGTAGTTTCTCTGCTTCAATAGGACTAACCACCTTGTGGGTTTCTTCTCCGCGAAGAGAAAGTTCTTCAAGTTCTGTATAATATACTGTGGCGGAAACAATAGTTCCATTGTAAATGGCATGTTTTCCTTTGTAGTCGTCGTACTTTACTTTTTCTGACTTTGTATATACCTTGGCTTCATCCAGATAGATATGGAGCGTATTGCCTTTGACTTCTACATTGAGTTTGTCCATTGACACATCAATATCTTCAATAACTACAGATTGTTTATCGGCTTTTTCAAAAATAACCTCAATATGAGGGCTTATGATCACTTCGTCAAATGATCCGACATCAAAGGTTTTTTTCTGTGCGATTACATTGCTTGCTACCAGAATCATCAAGGTGAACAATAAGTATTTTACATATGTTTTTTTCATGGGGTTTTGTTTAAACTAATTATATAATTTAGGCCAATTTTAGGCTTCGGTTTCTATAAAGATACCGATAAATCAAAATTGTTACAGTGTACAATGAAATAATGATTTAATGATGTAATGAATTAATGAGGAATAGTATTGGGGTTCTTTGCTGTCAGAGTCCTGCATTAAATATTCATCTATGTCATTTTTTTCTGAAAATAATTTTATTATTCGATTTTCTTTATTTTTAACAAGTATTAAATACTTGATTTGGCCTTTTAGTTTCTTTATCTAATAAACACTTTTTATCCCGCTAAAACTAGTCCTAAATTCAGAAGGCGTGCAGCTTTGATATTTTTTAAAGATTCGATTGAAGTTTGAAATATTGTTAAACCCGCAATCAAAACAGATTTCGGTGATGCTTTCCTTGCTTTCGATCAGTCGCCTCGTGGCTGATCCCAAACGAACTTCAATCAGGAACTCAATAAATGACTTCCCTGTGCGTTGTTTGATCAGTCTGCTCAAAGAAATGACCGACATGCTTAATAATTGAGCAACTTCTTCAATTTTGATTTTTCTGTGATAATTTTCATTGAGAAAGTGATACACCTTTTCTATGCGCTCACTATTGTAAAAGTCGTTTTGGTGCTGAAACGACATATTTGTTAAAAAAGTTTGATCCCTCGAGATTGCCAAGTCATACAATAAAGACTGAAACTGTAAAAAACTATCAAAACCATTTGTTTTACTAAGGTGAAGGATCTTTTTTTCAACTTGCTCTTGCGCTTCCTTAGCAAACAAAATACCACGATTTGCATTTTGCAAAAGTGTCTTGATGGGTTTCAGTAAATTTCTATCCAACAAACTTGTCTCGAAAATATCATTGGGAAACTGAATAGTGATTTCATGAAATTCTTTTTTTCGTGAGTTCTCATAGTTCTGCCAGCCATGATATAAATTAGGCCCAGTTAATACAAGCTCTCTATCTTCAATCTGGGAAATATGATCTCCAACCAATCTTCTGGCTCCACCGGCATTAGATATATAATTCAGTTCAAATTCAGGATGGAAATGTATCGGAAAATTAAAGGCTTTTCGATGTCTGTCAAAAACCAAGAAACAATCATTTTTTTTTAAAGGCGTGATTTCTCGATGTATATTTTCTTCTAAACCATTCATAATAAACATAGTATCGTTTTTCTTTTTTCTTAATGTTGTCAAAAGGTTACGATCTTATTTCTAAAAGCTTTTCTTTGTCAATGTTATAAAAGTATTGAATTGTGATGTAAAACTACTTGTTTTCGTCTTGCTTTACGAATAGATTTGATAAAAATCTGTAGCCTAGTATCATGATGCTCATCACACAACCATTGTTCAGATAAAATATTGATATTAATTTAAAAATTTCAAGCAATGAAATTATCAAAATGTATCCTTTTTTTGGTATTGATTTCCATGCAGAACCTAATGGGTCAAAAACAGACCATTTTGAAGAAAAATTCAATTCTAAATGACCTTGACGCCACAAAGGGAAAGGGTATCTTATTCGGTCATCAGGACGACCTCGCCTACGGAGTGGGCTGGGAATACGTTAAAGGGGAATCAGACGTGAAAAGAGTTGCCGGGGATTACCCTGCCATATTTGGGTGGGAACTTGGAGGTTTGGAGCTTGATCATAAGTATAATCTTGACAGTGTCCCTTTTGAGAGCATGAAGAATCTGTCTATTATGGGCCATGAAATGGGTGGAATTAATACCTTTAGTTGGCATCCTTATGCTCCTCGAAGTCATGAAAGCTCCTGGGACAAAAAGGCCATAATCGTAAAACATATCATTCCAGGAGGGAAAAATCATGAAGCTTTTAAGAATCAGTTGGATAAGGTTGCAGCCTTTTTTCAAGACCTTAAAGACATGAACGGAGATCAAATACCTTTTATCTTTAGGCCATGGCATGAAATGGATGGAGGCTGGTTTTGGTGGGGTAGCAAGCAAAGTAGCCCCGAAGAATTTAAAGAATTATTTTCCTTTACGGTGAATTATCTAAGAATTGAGAAGGGTTTGAAGCAGATGTTAATAGCCTATTCACCTGATCGAAATTTTGATTCCGAAGCAACTTATTTAACATGGTATCCGGGAGATCAGTTTGTTGATATTCTTGGTGTAGATAATTATTCCGATTTGAAAAAAGGAGGAAGTGTGGAAGCAGCAATAAACAAGTTGCATATTGTCATAGACATCGCCAATAAAAAGGAAAAATTATCAGCTTTGACAGAAACGGGTCTTGAGAACGTAACTGAAGAAAATTGGTATACCCAAAAATTGGGTACCGTTTTGGCTGATCCTTTGATCGCAAAAGAAATCAGTTATGTGATGGTTTGGAGAAATGATGAAAAAGTTCATTTTTTCTTTCCTTATCCCAGGCATCCGGCTGCTAAAGATGCAAAGGAACTGTTAGACAGAAAGGAAATTTTGTTGCTAAAAAGTTTTAATAAACTTAAGCAAGAATAATGAAGTACCTTCTTGAAATACTGCATGAAACAAATGAATACAATGAAATATAAAGAAAGAAAAGAGATTGTTCTTAGACATTATAAAGAGCTTATAAAAAGAAAAAATACCGCTTTTTTTGGCACTAATGGGATTTATGACCGATACGAAAACTCCATTTTAACCAGGTCGCATATCCCTCTGGAATGGCGTTTTGATATGAATCCGGAAACCAATCCGTTTTTTATGGAACGCATAGGTTTTAATGCGGTGTTTAATGCAGGAGCGATTAAGTTAAATGAAAAGTATCTTTTGCTCTGCAGGGTAGAAGGAAATGACAGAAAATCTTTTTTTGCTGTAGCGGAAAGCCCTAATGGCATTGATCATTTTAAATTTTGGGACAGGCCCATCAGTATTCCACAAAATGAGAAATGGGATACCAATGTTTACGATATGCGTTTGACCCAACACGATGATGGATGGATCTATGGGGTATTTTGTACTGAAAGGAAGGATACAACAGCTCCGGATGGCGATACGTCAACTGCCATGGCAGAGGCCGGTATTGTGAGAACCAGGGATCTTAAAAGCTGGGAAAGATTACCTGATTTGATCTCAACAACTGGACAGCAGCGAAACGTCGTTCTATTTCCACATTTGATCGATGGAAAGTATGCTTTTTTTACACGACCCCAAGATGGTTTTATAGACACCGGGAAGGGAGGTGGTATTGGTTTTGGTTTATCTGATTCCATCGAACATCCTGAAGTGAAAGAAGAAATGATCGTAGATGCCAAAACCTATCATACCATTTATGAAGTGAAAAACGGTTTGGGTCCTGCACCTCTTAAGACTGAGAAAGGCTGGCTTCATTTGGCCCATGGCGTAAGGAATACCGCAGCCGGTCTTAGATATACCCTGTACATGTTTATGACAGATCTTAGCGAACCGTGGAAAGTTACCCATAAACCTCATGGTCATTTAATCGCACCCCTAAAGGAAGAACGTTTAGGAGATGTTTCGAATGTGGTTTTTTCGAATGGCTGGATCATGGATGATGATGGGAAAGTATATATTTATTACGCTTCATCAGATACACGAATGCATGTGGCTACATCTAGTATAGAACAGTTAATGGATTATTGCATAAATTCACCCGAAGATAAACTGCACTCTCATTTATCGGTGCAAACAATTAATGAACTCATTGATAAGAACAAGACGTTTATGGGACATAATTCAATAATGCCAAAACATTTGAGAAATGATTGATCAAAATATGTCACGGCTTCTTTCACTTAAAAGTGAATTTTCTGAGGAGTTAACAAGAATATTAGCTTTTTGGTCAACAAAATGCCTCGATGAGACCTTTGGAGGGTTTATAGGGAGCATGGATCATTATGGCAAAATAGACACGAAGGCTTCAAAGGGTTGTATTCTCAATGCAAGAATTTTATGGACCTTCTCAGCGGCCTATAGAACTACAAATAATGATGCTTACAGAATAACCGCTGTCCGTGCCTATGACTTTTTAAAAAAATATTTCTGGGATCATAAGAATGGAGGACTCTATTGGGAACTTGATTATATGGGGAAGCCCTCAGAAACAAAGAAGCAGGCCTATGTTCAAGGATTTGGTATTTATGCTTTTTCTGAATATTACAGGGCTGTTGGTAATGAGGAAAGTTTGGCATATGCCAAGGATTTATTTCATATCCTTGAAGAGAAGTTTTGGGAACCGAAATACAGTGGTTACCTGGAAGCTTTGACGGAAGATTGGAAAGCAATGGATGATATGAGGCTGAGTCAAAAAGATCTGAATACGCCTAAATCAATGAATACACACTTGCATATTCTGGAACCTTATACCAGTTTATACCGTGTTTGGCCCGAGCCCAAAGTTAAAAACAGCATTGAATTTCTTTTACAGCTTTTTTCTCAAAAGATTTATGATTCGAATACCAAGCATCTTAATATGTTTTTTAGTTTAGACTGGACCCCTCAGTTTCAGGAAATATCATTCGGACATGATATTGAAGCCGCCTGGTTGATGAATGAGGCGAGTATGGCAATTAACAAGGGTAAGTTGGATAAGGAAACCCATTTCATAACAAAAGAACTGGTAGCCTCAACCACAAAAGAAGGTTTAGATAAGGATGGCTCTCTATTTAATGAGATAAAAGGTAGCGTACTTGATACTGACAAACACTGGTGGCCCCAGGCCGAGGCAATGGTCGGTTTTATGGATGCATGGGAAATTGATCAAAATCCAGACCATGTCAAACAAATAGAAAAGCTTTGGACCTTTATTAAAAATCATTTAATAGATAAAAAAAATGGAGAATGGTTTTGGCGTGTTGATATCAATTATAAAGCGATTTCAAGTGAAGATAAAGCGGGTTTCTGGAAATGCCCTTACCACAATAGCAGGGCAATGATGGAACTTATAGAAAGAATTGATAAAATGAATCAAGATTTATGAATGATCAGATTAAGTTAAAAGAGAAAATAGGCTATGGGTTTGGAGATTTTGCCTCTTCCATGTTTTGGAAGTTGTTTTCCATGTTCCTTATGATCTATTATACCGATGTAGTCGAAATATCTCCGGCTTCGGTGGGTACGATGTTTTTGCTCACCCGTTTATGGGATGGTTTAAATGACCCGATCATGGGAATCGTTTCAGACCGCACCAGGACAAGTATGGGCAAGTTCAGACCCTATTTGTTATGGGTTGCCATACCTTTTGGCATCATTGGCGTGATGACTTTTTCAACTCCTGATCTCGGACCCTCAGGAAAACTAATCTATGCCTATGTGACCTATACCCTGATGATGATGGTCTATACAGCTATTAATGTACCGTATTCCTCATTGATGGGGGTAATGACCTCTGATACCAAAGAGCGCACCTCTCTTGCATCTTTTCGTTTTATCGGGGCTTATTCGGGAGGTATTTTTATGACGGCTACGGTACCTTATCTGCTTGATTTTTTTAGAAATTCAGGTTCTGATGACGCCCAAAGCTATCAGTATACCGTGGGCATTTATGCAATTATAGCAGCCTTCTTTTTTATCATGACTTTTTTATGGACCAAAGAGAGAGTCAAGCCCCTGGAGCAGGAAACATCCATCAAAAAGGATCTGAAGGATCTGGCGAAGAACAACCAATGGTTTATCATGTTGGGCGCAGGAATTGCTGTTTTAATTTTTAATTCTTTACGAGATGGAAGTATTATGTATTACTTTAAATACTTCGTTAAAGACCAGAACCTTTCTTATTTTGGAGATGTACAATGGGATAAATTAGCAGGAGCGTATATGACCTTGTGGCTGGTGACTAATTTAATTGGTGTTTTACTGGCAAAACCCGCCTCCGCAAAATTTGGTAAAAAAAGTACTTTTATGGCAGCGATGCTGATCGCCTCTGTATTCAGTGTTATATTTTACTGGGTTGATCCAAATTCAATAGCTATGATTTTCGGATTGAATATTATCATGGGAATTTGCTCAGGAATTGTGCTTCCTTTGATATGGTCAATGTACGCGGATATAGCCGATTATTCTGAATGGAAAACGGGTAGAAGGGCTACGGGTTTGGTGTTCTCTTCTTCGTCTATGTCGCAAAAAATGGGATGGACCCTTGGGGGTGCCATTACAGGTTGGTTGTTGTCGTCCTACGGATTTGAAGCGAATGCTGAACAGACTACAGAATCATTAAAAGGTATTCGATTAATGATTAGTATTTACCCAGCTGTGGGGGCCTTGTTGTCGGCCTTGTTTTTGCTGAAGTATAAACTAAGTGATGACTTTATGAAGGGTATTTCTGATGATCTGGATTCAAGAAGAACATAAGTAATATAGTCAAATCACTTTAGTCATGGATTCTGGAAAAAGTAATGTTTTAAACTATACATGGTATTTCTTTTTATGGATTTTTTTTCTCTTTTCTTTTCTGTCATGTCAACAAGAGATTAAGGAGAAACCAAAACCGACTAATGAAGTAGAAAGGCCAAATGTTTTATTGATTCTTACAGATGACCAGGCCTATGGAGATTTATCGCTTATGGGAAATCCAATTTCAGAGACCCCTAATCTTGATCTACTCGCGAAAGAAGGCGTTTTTTTTGAAAATTTTTATGTGAGCCCGGTTTGTGCGCCAACCAGAGCCAGCTTGTTAACGGGGAGATATCATCAAAGAACCGGAGTTTCCGGGGTGACTCGAGGAAGAGAAAATATGAATCTTGATGAGGTTACTTTAGCAGATATCCTGAAGAAGAATGGCTATTCCACCGGAATATTTGGTAAGTGGCACAATGGCGCGCATTACCCTTATCATCCTTTGGGTAGAGGTTTTGAAGAGTTTGTAGGCTTCACCTCGGGGCATTGGTCGAGTTATTTTGATACGACTATTGAAAAAAATGGAAAACCATTTTATGCAGAAGGATATTTACCTGATGTTTTGACCAAAGAAGCGATTGATTTTATAAAAAGAAAGACGGCAGCAAAGCAACCATTTTTCTGTTTTTTACCCTATCAAACACCACATACGCCTTTGCAGGTTCCGGATAAGTATTTTGATAAATTCAAGCATAAAGGCGCTGACGATTTTAATGCCACCATGTATGGGATGGCTGAGAATATTGATGATAATGTTGGGGAAATTTTGAAGGAACTGGAGCGGTTAAATATTCGAGAGAATACAATTGTTATTTACTTATCCGATAATGGTCCGATGAACCTGAGATATAACAGCGGTTTAAAAGGAAGAAAAGGACAGGTTGATGAAGGAGGTATGAGGGTTCCTTTTATTGTCAATTGGAAAAATCATATTGAACCAGGTCTAGTAAGTAATTATCCTTTGGCTCATATTGATTTATTACCAACTTTGACATCCTTGCTTGGAATTGATTATACCGCAAAAAACGCTTTAGATGGATTAGATTTCAAGTCCTTGCTAAGTGGTTCAACAGAGCCTGAGAGTCGGGATTTATATATGGAATGGGGAAATAATGAGCGGGTACTTTCTAAGGATTATTTAATGATCAATAAGCAGTTGTATAACTTGGGTAATGATCCTGGTCAGAAGTTTGATATTAGAGAGGATTATCCAGAGGTCTATGACAGTCTTCAGGTCAAATACATGCATTGGAAAAACAATTTACCCACAGAAAAAAATGCACCTCTAATTCCTGTTGGTTATCTAGATTATCCGCTCAGCACCTTACCTGCTCATGAAGCAAATTTACACCCTTCTTTTGAATTTAGAAAAGACAGGCGACACACTGGTATTGCCTACCACAGCCTTTATGGTTGGGCGCATGATTGGATAGACCATTGGACGAAAACAAGTGCATATGTAACCTGGGATCTCGACATTGTTGAATCAGGCACCTATGAAATCGAACTCAACTATGCCTTGGCTGCATCTGATGTTGGCGCCAAGTTAGCCATTGAAATTGATGGGCAGCGAATAGAATTGGAAGGTCTTAAAAGCTTTAAACATTCTGAAAGACCAAGTCACGACCGCATTCCAAGAGTTCAAGAAGCTCCGGAGACTGATTGGAATCTGGTTCATGCCGGGACGCTGCATATTGAAAAAGGAACTGCTACATTAAAAATACTTAGTCTTGAAATTCCTGGGGAAAAATCCATTGAATTAAAAGAGGTCCTAATAAGAAGAATTGAATAATATTTTTCTTCAGATCTATTCTTTTTTTTAAAATCCTACCATGATCATTATTTGGTTCTGATTTGCATTTGTTTTGTACATTCGAATAAATTTTCACATTGTCAACAAACATGCTTTCTTCAAATTAAAGATTATGGGTAAAATTTGGGGTATCCTCTTTTTTTTATTTTTTACAGCAAGCTCACTGCAAGCACAACTAGTCAATATTGAATCTATAAGAATGCAAACAGACAGTATCCGGTTTGTTTTTAAATCTGATTTTCTTTTTAATTATTCGAATACTGATGGCATCTATATTTATCGATTTAATCTGGGCCTTAATACACAATACAAAACCAAAAACTTAAAGAACACATTTTTCTTTTCGGGGAATGCTGCATTGGTGCGTAGTCAAGACCAGGATTTTCAGAATTCCTGGTTTATACATTTTAGATACAATGCTAAGCTTGGCAAAAAATTAAGGATGGAGGCGTTTATTCAGGACCAAAGCAATGAACTTCTATCGATAAACACAAGAAGTTTACTGGGTTTTGGCCTTCGTTATAAATTTGTTAAAGGAGAGTATTTTCAGGCCTTTTTAGGCAATTCTTACATGTATGAAAAAGAGAGAAGTGATGCAGCTGATCAAACGTATTATAATCATAGAAATAGTTCATATTTATCCATGGCTATGAATTTGAAGGAATCTAAGCTTGAGTTGGTAAACACTATTTATTTTCAACCTTTATATACTGATATTAGTAATTTCAGGTTACTCGAACAATTCAAAGCCGAGATGCCCTTGTTTAAAAGTTTAAAAGTATCAATGTTGTTTAATTATTTCTATAATAATTTGAATCCTTTCGGGACAAGTGAATTTTCATCTGTATTTAGTGTGGGGTTAACTTACGAAATAGCTAAGGCAGTATCTCAGTAAGGAAATAGTTCAATGGCGATTCTTAAATAATTTTTATTGACCTTGTTGCTATGATTGATTTTTAAGGTTTCAACATATTGTAACAAAAGTTACATTTATTTATAAAAGTCGGTCTAACTTTCTAGTTCAAAATACTTCACAAAATTCACATTCATGTCTCAACATTATCAAATCTTAATTATCGGTGGCGGTTCCGCTGGTATCATGGTTGCTTCACAATTAAAAAAGCGAAATAAGAATCTTAGTATTGGTCTTTTAGAACCAGCTGAAACTCATTATTACCAGCCTGCATGGACGCTGGTAGGAGCGAACACCTATGATTTTGACGCTACTGGTCGTCCAATGTCATCCTTAATTCCTTCCGGTGTTGACTGGATCAAAAAATATGCTGATAAATTTGATCCTGAAAAGAATGCGGTTATCACTAAGGATGGTGACACATACACCTACGACTATTTGGTTGTTTGTCCCGGACTGCGCATGGCACCTGAATTAGTTGAAGGTCTTACAGAGGCCATGGATAAAGGTGTTGTTTGCAGTAATTATACAAATCCTAAACATACTTGGGATGTCTTAAAGAATTTTAAAGGCGGAACGGCTCTTTTTACACAGCCAACAACTCCTATAAAATGTGGTGGAGCTCCTCAGAAAATTATGTACTTGGCTGATGAACATTTTACAAAGAGTGGCATACGTGATAAAACGGACATTGTTTTCGCTATTCCGGGAGGTGTTATTTTTGCCGTAAAGAAGATAGCTGATACCTTAATGGAGGTTGTAGACCGAAAAGATATCAATGTTCGTTTCCATCATAAATTGGTTAAAGTTGACGTAGAGAAACAAATCGCCTGGTATGAGTTAGCCAAGGATATTGAAGCCGGTGGTTGTATTGTCATGTCGGGAGATAATGAAGGTAAAAAATTAGATGAATCCATACAATATAATTATAAGGATATTGACGTAGTCAAAGAGGGAGATCGATTTGGAATTCATTTTGACATGATGCATTTGGCACCACCTCAGGCCTCTCCAAAATTTATTGCTGATTCTCCGCTTTCCTCACCAGAAGGATGGTTGTCAGTCAATGATAAAACCATGCAACACAATAAATATCCCAATATTTTTGGTTTGGGAGATTGTGCCCAATTACCTACGGCTAAGACCGGCGCTGCGATTCGCAAACAAGCACCTGTTGTGGTTGCAAACCTTTTGGAACTGATTGAAAGAAATGCATTGGCGAATAAAACCTATGATGGGTATTCTTCCTGTCCCTTGGTTACCGGCTATGGTAAAATGGTATTGGCCGAATTTGATTACAGCAAAGAATTTAAACCAGATCCTAAATTGAAAAATTTCCCTTTGATGATTGGCGACTCTTCCAAGGAACACTGGCGCTTATGGATTCTAAAAAAATACCTATTGCCTTATCTGTATTGGAACAAAATGATGAAAGGGGTGGAAGTATAAATATCCCTTTTCATTCTGGCTTTTATCAAAGTTATTTATTGCCCTAACTTTTTTACGGCATTGGTCATGGCTATAAAACATGCTGTTTGACTTCCTTTTTCTTCCGTTTCAGGAGGATTGTAATAGTCTTTGATAAAGCTGTCAGCAGAAGACCAAACCGTCTGCATTATTCCTAAATATTTTTCGCTTGTTTCTGGAGTAGAATTATTTTTAAAATCAAACATCATTTTAACCTGTGCTTCTGCCACCTCAGGTTTTCTCCAGGGGCAGGCAATTACGTCAAATCCTTTTAGTGCGAAATAGGCGGGAGTAGGAATGG
>CAZPHF010000042.1:0-22891 GCA_964586115.1 uncultured Flavobacteriaceae bacterium
GACATTGATGCGCTGAATTCAGTTGTTAAAATTGATATCACAGCGAATGATTATCAGGAAAAAGTTGATACACAGCTTCATGATTACAGAAAGAAGGCAAATATTCCTGGATTTAGAAAGGGACATGTTCCAATGAGTCTTGTAAAGAAACAATACGGAAAATCTGTAATGATTGATGAAGTTAATAAGCTTCTGCAGGAATCATTAAATAAATTTTTGGTAGAAGAGAAATTGGATGTTTTGGGTAATCCATTGCCTAAAATGAAGGAGAATTTTTCATGGGATGAAGATCAGTTCTCATTTGAGTTTGAATTGGGTCTGGCTCCGGATTTTGAGGTAAACCTTAAGCCAAAAAAGGCAATCACAGGATATAAGATTATTGCTGATGACAAAATGATCAATACTCAAATTGACAATATTAAAGAGCAATACGGGAAGTTGATCACACAGGCAAGCATAGAAGAAAATTCTAATGTAACTGGAACTTTTGTAAACGAGGAGAAAGAGATTGAAAAGAAATCTACTTTTAAGCTTGAAAAGATAAAAGGGAAGGCAAACCTTAAAAAGTTTGTTGGAGCTAAAGTTGGAGATACGATTGAATTAAAATCTAAAGGTTTGTTCGCTGATGAACATATGCTGATGAATGTGTTAGGTCTTTCGCATGATGAGGGACATGACTTTGAAGCACCTTTGACTTTTTCAATTGAAGAAATTACACAAACAGAATTGGCAGAATTGAATCAGGATGTTTTTGACAAAATATTCGGCGCCGGTTTGATAAAAAGTGAGGAAGAATTCAAAAACAGGTTGAAGGAAGATGCCGAAAAACAGTTTGGATCTCAGTCTGACCAGCAATTGCTCAATGCAGTTACTGAAAGCCTGATCGAGAATACAAAATTTGATCTTCCTGGGGAGTTTCTTAAGAAATGGTTAGCGGTATCCGGTGAAAAACCTATGACCGCAGAGCAGGCTGGGGAAGAGTATGAAAGATCAGAGAAAGGTTTAAGATATCAATTGATTGAAGGAAAGCTGATGACTGATCATAAAATGCAAATTACATACGATGATCTAAAGGAGTATACAAAAGGATTTGTAAGGGCTCAAATGGCACAGTTTGGTGATAACAAGATTGAAGACAAGGAACTAGATGATATTGTAAATCGTGTTTTGTCAAATCAGGAGGAAGTCAAAAGATTATCTGATCAGTTAAAGAATGAAAAACTATTGAAATTCTTTAAAGAAAACATCAAATTGAAGACCAAAGAAGTGACTTATGAAGATTTTATAAAGGAGGTTTACAAATAAATCTTTACAACATTAAAGACTCCATAATGACTGCTCATTATGGAGTTTTTTTATGGACTGAAACAAGGCTGTGTTCATACAGTTTTTTACAGTGGTAGTTGAAGATAATTACATCCCAATTAATTAGTATATTTACAGACTTAACGATTAAAAAGTATTTATATGAATTTCGGAAATGAATTTAAAAAATTCGCTGTACAAGATCAAGGAATCAACAGTTTACATGTTGATCAGATGGTCAGCAGCGTAACTCCATATATAATTGAAGAAAGACAGTTGAATGTTGCTCAAATGGATGTTTTCTCCCGCTTGATGATGGATAGAATCATTTTTTTAGGAACAGGTATCAATGATCAGGTGGCCAATATCATTCAGGCACAATTATTGTTCTTAGAAAGTGTAGATTCTACCAAAGATATTTCAATATATATCAATTCTCCTGGAGGAGGGGTATATGCCGGGTTAGGAATTTATGACACAATGCAGTTTATAAAGCCTGATGTGGCAACGATCTGTACGGGAATGGCAGCTTCTATGGGTGCTGTACTCATGTGTGCCGGACAGAAAGGAAAAAGATCGGCACTTCCGCATTCAAGAATTATGATTCACCAGCCAATGGGTGGGGCACAAGGACAGGCTTCTGATATTGAAATTACGGCACGTGAGATTATGAAATTGAAAGATGAGCTTTATGCTATTATAGCCAAACACTCAGGACAAAAGGTGAAAAAAGTTCACGATGATTCGGACAGAGATTACTGGATGAAGGCTGAAGAGGCAAAAACCTATGGTATGATTGATGAAATACTCAGTAGGAATAAATAAAATTATGTACGGAGTAAATTCCGTTGAAATATAGAGATTATGGCGAAGAAAGAAGAACTGGAATGTTCGTTTTGTAAGAGAAAGAAGGAAGAGACCAATTTGCTTATTGCCGGTGTTGACTCACATATTTGTGATAAATGTATCGAGCAGGCCCATGGCATAGTTATGGAGGAGTCCATCAGTGAGAAAAAGAACACGAGTGCTGATTTTCTAGTAAAAAAACCAAGAGAAATTAAAGATTTTCTCGATCAATATATCATTGGGCAAAACCAGGCAAAGAAAGTGATGTCGGTGGCGGTTTATAATCATTATAAACGTTTGCTGCAAAAGCCCAATTCCAAGGATGACGATATTGAGATCGAAAAAAGTAATATCGTTTTGGTTGGAGAAACCGGGACTGGAAAGACACTTATTGCAAGAACGATCGCAAAAATGCTTGATGTGCCTTTTGCTATTGTTGATGCCACTGTTCTTACTGAAGCTGGATATGTTGGGGAAGATGTCGAAACGATTTTAACAAGATTATTGCAAGCTGCTGATTACAAAGTTGATAAAGCTGAAAAAGGCATTGTGTTTATCGATGAAATTGATAAGATTGCCAGAAAAAGTGATAATCCTTCAATTACAAGAGATGTTTCAGGAGAAGGAGTACAACAGGCTTTATTGAAACTTTTGGAAGGAACTATTGTGAATGTTCCCCCTCAAGGAGGTAGAAAGCATCCTGATCAGAAATTCGTTGAAGTAGATACTAAAAATATTCTTTTTATAGCAGGTGGCGCTTTTAGTGGTATTGATAAAGTAATCAGTAAAAGATTGAATATGCAGGCCGTAGGGTACTCAGCTTCGATATCAGATGATAAAATTGATGATGAAAACTTATTACAGTATATCATTCCATCCGATCTGAAAACTTTTGGATTGATCCCTGAGATCATAGGAAGGTTGCCGGCGCTTACTTTTATGAGGCCTTTGGATAAGAAAACCTTGAGATCCATATTGACGGTGCCTAAAAATGCCATTATCAAACAGTACACAAGACTATTTGAAATGGATGGGATCACATTTGAAATTAATGATAAAGCTCTTGACTTCATTGTTGATAAGGCTGTTGAATACAAACTTGGTGCCAGAGGTTTGAGATCTTTATGTGAGGAGATTCTGACTGATGCCATGTTTGATATGCCTGGAACAGAAGAAACAAGTTTAAAAGTGACTTTAAAATATGCTGAGGATAAACTGACAAAATCTACGATCAAGAAGTTAAAGGCAGTATCCTAAGTTAAAATAATAGCTAGTTAAGAAAAAAACTGTCATCATCTGGCAGTTTTTTTATCTTTATATTTTACATGAAAGAATGATTGCAAGAGAAACCATTGACAAAGTATTCGAAACCGCTCGGGTAGAGGAGGTCATTGGTGATTTTGTTAACTTAAAGAAAGCAGGCGCCAATTATAAGGGTTTGAGTCCTTTTACTGATGAAAAGACACCTTCTTTTATGGTGTCTCCGGTGAAGCAGATTTGGAAGGATTTTAGCACCGGAAAGGGCGGAAATTCCATTACTTTTTTAATGGAGCATGAACATTATTCTTATCCGGAAGCTATCCGTTACCTGGCCAAGAAATACCAAATAGAGATAGAGGAGACGGTTCAGAATGATGAAGAAAAGAAACGCTCTGATGAGAAGGAAAGTATGTTTCTCGTTTCTGAATATGCAAAAAATTACTTTGCGGATATCCTAATAAACTCTGAAAAAGGTAAGGCTATTGGCTTGTCATATTTCAAGGAAAGAGGCTTTACAGATGAGACGATCAAAAAATTTGAACTGGGCTATTCACTAGATGAATGGTCGGCTTTTACGGATGCTGCTGAAAGTAAAAAATACGAGATTGAGTTCCTGGAAAAAACAGGACTTAGTATAGTTAAAGAGAATCGAAAATTTGACCGATTTAAAGGTCGTGTGATGTTTCCTATCCACAGTATGAGTGGAAGGATTCTTGGGTTTGGGGGAAGAACCTTGTCTTCAGATAAAAGGGCGGCAAAATACCTGAATTCTCCTGAAAGCATCATTTACCATAAGAGTAAGATTCTTTATGGTATTTATCAGGCCAAACAAAGTATTGCTAAAGAAGACAACTGTTATTTAGTAGAAGGGTATACCGATGTGATCTCAATGTGGCAATCTGGTATTGAAAATGTTGTATCCTCATCAGGAACAGCCCTTTCCTCAGATCAGATAAGATTGATCAACAGATTGACCAATAATATAACGGTGTTATTTGATGGAGATGCAGCTGGTATCAGGGCTTCTCTTAGGGGAATTGACCTGATTCTGGAACAGGGTATGAACGTAAAAGTTGTAACATTTCCGGAGGGAGATGATCCGGATAGTTTTGCAAAGGCCAGGACTACTGAACAGATAACCGATTATCTCAAAACACATTCACAGGATTTTATTCAGTTTAAAACATCTCTTTTACTTGAAGAGACTAAGAATGATCCTATTAAAAGAGCAGAGTTGATCCGGGATATTGTAGCCAGTATTTCTAAGATTCCAAATAATATTCAAAAAGAGATCTATGTGCAGGAATGTGCACGAATTATGAATATCTCGGAGACGGTATTATTTAACGAATTATCTCAAATTTTAAATAGAGAGCATCGTGATGGGCAATCTTCTTCTGTGCCCAAAACACCATTTACCGGTGTAAAAAAGGAAACCAAGAAGGTAGAGAAGATAGATCAGTTATTTGAAATGGAGAAAAAGATCATTGAGATTTTACTGCTTTATGGAAATGAGCAAGTAGATTTTATTGATTTCACCTCTGAAATTGATGACGATGGCAAAAAAAGAATTGTAAAGACCAATTATAGCAATGGGGTATGTAAGGAAATCTATATGCATCTGCAAGAAGATGAGATTGAATTTACGAATCCAATTTTTCTCAAGATCTATTATGAGATTATTCATCTTTTGAATCAGGACCAGGGAATCAGTGCTGAGCTATTTACAAATCATGAAGATCAAGACATTTCTTCTGTAGTTACTGATATTCTGATGGAAGAAGAAAGGCACATTTTAAGCAAATGGGAGAAGCATGATATCTTTGTTAAGAACAAAGAAAGTTATTTACCTAAACTGGTTATGGATGTACTTTATAATCTTAGAAGACTGCTTATTGCCGAAAAAATTCATGCTTTAAAATTAGAACTTCAGGCTACTCAAGAGTTACAGGAAGCGATACAGGACAATCAGGATGCCCTGGAGTCCATCAGAGATTATACAGCATTGAAACAATTGCTTTTTGAAAAGCTTAACCGTGTGATCTAAGCCCCGCTTTTTAACATTTCTGAAATTTCACATACAGGGATTGCAACCATTTTATGCAGATTTGCTTTGTGTAAGTTGCTATAGAGACTCAGTACTTCTTTCTGTCTGATAGTGAGCTCCCTTTCATCGGCTTTTTTTTCGATATGATCCATCGCCCATTCCAATTCGTCATAACTCGCACCAATCTGATCTTCATCTGTACGATCATCACCCCAAAGTCCGTCAGTCGGAGCTGCCTCGATGATTTCCTGGTTAACACCCATATGTTTTGCCAAGGCATAGACCTCGCTTTTCATCAGATCAGCAATTGGACTTAGATCAACACCACCATCTCCGTATTTGGTATAGAAGCCAACGCCAAAATCTTCCACTTTGTTTCCGGTTCCTGCCACAAGAAGGCTTTTTAGGGCAGCAAAGTAATACAAGGAAGTCATTCTAAGTCTGGCTCTGGTGTTGGCCAGAGACATAAACCTGTCTTCTTCATTGTCAACTTTTGGAAGCGCTTCTATGAGACTATCGAATACTGGCGTAAGATTTACCTGTGTCATACTTACATTAGCATAATTTTTCTGTAACCATGCTACGTGATTCAAAGCCCTGTTCACTTGCGACGGGGCCTGGTGAATAGGCATTTCCAAACACATAACCTGCAATCCGGTTCTGGCACATAATGTTGAGGTCACTGCAGAATCTATCCCTCCGGAAACTCCAATAACGAAACCTTTTACCCCTGCTTTAGTAGCATATTCTTTTAACCAGTTTACTATGTGATTTGTAACTTTTTCTGTGTTCATTATTGCCAAGTATTTATTAGTTTTGCGAGGCACAAAAATATTAATTTTTATTGGCAAATATTTTAAATGAAGCTTTTTAAATATACTTTTGTTTTTTTTCTACTGTTAAATATGTTGGCTTGTGGCAAAAAAAATGACAAACTAATAGATGTAACTAAAATTGAAGCAACAACAAATTTGATTAGATTTGATCAAAGGTTTTACGCTTCAGCACCTGAGGATCTTGGAAAACTTAAATCTGAATTCCCTTATTTGTTTCCTGAACCAAATCCTGATTCTGTATGGACAGCTAAAATGAACGATGAGGACGAGTTATTTCTTTATCAGTCGGTGCAAGAGGTTTTTGGAGATTTTTCAGATCAGACAATAGCATTGACAAATTTGTTCAAACATGTAAAATATTATTATCCAAAATTTAGAGAGCCTAAGGTGATTACCATTCTGTCGAATGTTGATTATAATAATAAAGTGGTATATGCCGATAGCTTATTATTTGTTTCCTTAGATGTTTATCTGGGAAAAGACCATGAAGTGTATCAGGATTATCCCAAATACATCAAGCAAAATTTCAACAAGGAACAGCTTAAGGTGGATGTAGCAGCACAACTTTCTCTTCCGATTCTAAGGCCTTCAGCTACTAACACATTTATTTCTAGAATTATCCAGGAAGGGAAAAAGTTATATTTGATGGCAGCCTTTCTTCCGGAAACAGAAAGGTCGGAAGTAATTGGTTATGACAAAGAGCAGTACCAATGGGCAGAAATAAGTGAAAGTGATATTTGGAAGTATTTTATCCAAAATGAAATGCTGTATTCAAACGACCCGAATCTTAGTGAAAGGTTTATCCATGACGCGCCATTTTCAAAGTTTTATTTAGAAGTAGATAAGGATTCTCCGGGTAAAATTGGTACTTGGTTTGGTTGGCAAATTGTGAATGCTTTTATGAAGAATAACGATTTGAGTTTGCAGGAAATGATTGTGACGGATAACGAAGAGATCTTTAGTAAATCAAAGTATAAACCAAGGAAGAATTAAAGAATAAGGAGCTTGACTCAACAAGGATCTAATTGATCATATTTTAAAATTAAAGAATAGTAATATTATGGCAGTAAAGCACAGTTCAGAAATAAGTATCAAAGTAGGATTGGATGAAAATAAGGTTCCGGAAGAATTATATTGGTCGGCTGATGATGGTGCCATTGATGATATGGAAGCTAAGGCATTGTTACTTTCGGTTTGGGATTCTTCTCAAAAAGACACCTATAAAATTAATCTTTGGACCAAGGAGATGCCAGTGAATGAAATGATTCAGTTTTTTCATCAGACCTTAACCTCTATGGCTGATACTTTTGAAACGGCTACCGGAGATGACAAAATGAGCGCCACCATGCGTGATTTTTGTGATTATTATGCTGAAAAAATGGGTATTAAAAAGGAATAAGTCTTAGTGTAAAAAAGATTTCTTTTAAACAGGCTGAGCCCTAGTTTGGCTTGAATTCAAGTATTTGTTTCAATATTGTTTGGTAATCATTTTCGTTATTGACAAAGTCAAGTGTTGATACGTCAATGATCAACGTATTCAATTCTTCTTTTGATTTGATAAAAGACAAATATCCCTTATGAATTTTTTCCAGATAGTCGGCCTGTATGTTCTGTTCATAATCTCTGCCTCTCTTTTTGATATTTTTAATCAGTCTATCAGTGTTTTGGTACAGAAAGACATAGACATCTGGCTTCGCAATTTCCTTATACATAATGTCAAACATTTTTCTGTATAACCGATATTCCTCTTTTGGAAGGGTAATTTGTGCAAAAATCAGCGATTTAAATATAAAATAATCGGATACGATAAAATTTTTAAAAAGGTCAAATTGGGCGATGTCATCTGTAAGTTGATGATACCTGTCGGCCAGGAAGCTCATTTCAAGAGGAAAGGCATAACGCTCTTCGTCTGCATAGAATTTAGGGAGAAATGGATTATCTGCAAATCTTTCCAGAACAAGTTTTGCATTATAATCGTCACCAATTTTGTTGGCAAGGCTGGTTTTGCCAGAGCCAATATTTCCTTCGATAGCGATATAATTGTATTTTTCAACTAATGAAATAGGTCGAACAAGTTTGGCATCGGTCTTTTCGACCACTCCTTTGTCAGCAGAATTTTGAAAACAAATCAATATAGTTTTTTTAGCAATGGGGTGAATTAGTTTCGGAGCAATTTCAGCCAATGGAACTAGTACAAACTTTCTATTGAGCATTTCAGGATGTGGCACTTTAAGGTCATTATTAAAAATGATCTCATCATCAAACAGTAAAATGTCAATGTCAATAAGGCGATTGTGGTACACCTGATCAGAATTTCTCAGCCTGCCTAATTTCTGTTCGATTTCCAAAATGGTTTTGATCATTTTTTCAGGACTAAGACTGCTCGATACTTCCAGGCAGATATTGTAGAAATCCTCCCCTTCAAATCCCCATGATCTGGTTTTGTACACTGAAGAAATTTTTCTCACATGCCCAACCAATTGATTTATTTCATCAATGGCACACTGTAAATTTTCAATCCTATTGCCCAGATTCGTGCCTAAAGACAAATATGATGTACGAACAATTTTCAAATCCAGTTTTTTTAATTCAAATCGGATGAAAATAAACAATAACATCCTATATTGGTCTAAAACCCCTTGTTGTTTAAGGCTCTTACAAAGAAAACAAAACCAAGGCGGAATTAAGATAGCTTTGAACTTTAGTTTTTAACATTTGTAACATTTAGCAACTATAAACGACATATAAGAAAATTGATTGAATGACTTTTTTAAGAGAATTATTAGCGGCTATTTTAGGTGTTTTCATATCATTTATGATCATGTTCTTCGTGTTCATAGCCATTGGCTCTATGGTAAGCTCAAGTTTTGTAGATGATGAAAAGGTACTTGTTAAGAATAACTCAGTATTGGTGCTACAACTGGAGGATGTGATAAAAGATTATGCGCCCAAAAACGATGATCCTTTGGCCCAAATTTTGGGATTGGAAGAGAAAAAAATGGGACTTGATAATATATTGAACGCCATTGATAATGCAAAATATGATGATCATATTTTAGGTATCAGTATAGAATCTTTGATGATTCAGGGTGGAGTAGGACAGATCCAAGAAATCAGAGATAAATTATATGAATTTAAGGAGTCCGGAAAGTTTGTTACTGCCTATGCCGATGTTTTTGAACAAAAGAATTTTTATTTAAGTTCGGTGGCTGATTCTATTTATGTAAACCCGGTTGGTTTGATTGATTTTAGAGGATTATCAGGAGAAGTATTGTTTTTTAAGGACTTTCAAGAAAAATACGGCATGAAAATGGAAGTTATTCGTCATGGAAAATATAAAAGTGCAGTAGAACCGTTTTTAGCCAATGAGATGAGTGAGGCTAATAGAGAACAAACAGAAGCTTTTTTAAGTTCTATCTGGTCAGAAATGGTTGAGGATATTAAGGAAAGCAGACAGATCGAGACCAGTGAAATCAATCATATAGCTGATGAGTTATTGGCGAGAACACCAGACCTTGCAATAGAAAACAAGATGATCACCGGTAAACTATATAAAGATCAATATGTTAAAGTCTTAAAGAAGTTGGGAGGTCTGGAAGAGGATGGTAAATTATATTCAGTAAGTCTAAAAAATTATATTAATTCTGGAAAGGGAAGAATTATCAACAGTGCTTCTGATAAAATCGCCATCATATATGCACAGGGTGATATTATGTATGGTAAAGGTGACGAGAATTACATTGGGCCTGAGCTTATCATTGAATCTTTGAAAAAGGCAAGAAAGGACAGTGATATTAAAGCGATCGTACTTCGCGTAAATTCTCCGGGAGGAAGTGCACTTGCTTCCGATATTATTTGGAGAGAGGTGGAGATTACAAAAAAAGATAAACCTGTGGTTGTTTCTATGGGGAATCTGGCCGCTTCGGGAGGATATTATATTTCTTGTAATGCTGATAAGATCGTAGCTGATCCAACTACCATCACCGGCAGTATTGGTGTATTTGGAATGGTACCCAACATTAGTGAATTCGCTGATCGAATTGGTATCAATGCTGAACAAATAGGAACCAATAAGCGTTCTGTAGATTACAGTCTGTTTGAACCCATGTCAGATGATTTTTACAATGTGACCAAAGAAGGCATTGAGCAGGTATACACAACTTTTGTAACCAAAGTGGCCGAAGGAAGAAATATGACATTCGATGAGGTTGATCAGATTGCTCAAGGTAGGGTTTGGACCGGAAAACAAGCACTTGAAAATGGTCTGGTTGATGAATTAGGAGGCTTGGAAGATGCGGTAAAAATTGCCGCCTCTTTAGTGGATATCGATGAGTATAGAATAAGAAGTTATCCTGATTATAAAAGAGAATTAAAAGATATGATTTCCGGCCCGTTCGGAAGTGTAAAGCAACAAGTACTTCTTGATGAAATCGGAAAGGAAAACCTTAAAATTTACAAACAATTGCAACAGTTTGGCGATTGGAAAGGAATACAAACCAGATTGCCCTTTTTATTGGAGATCCGATAACATTTAATGGATCATAAGTTTCATTTCACTTCTGTATTTGGAAGCACTTTTACCTGTAAATTCTTTGAATAAGCGGTTGAAATGTGAGAAGTTGTTAAAACCGCATTCGAAACAGATATCAGTAATACTTGTCTGGTTCTCCTGCAATAATTTTGTAGCGTGAACTACCCTGTATTCATTGACGAGTTTTGTAAATGTCTTACCGGTAGCCTTTTTAAAATATCGACAAAAGGCCGGGGTTGTCATACTTACTTTGTCGGAGATCTCATCTAAACTGATATGTCTTTTGAAATTAGTGTTCACATGTTTGAATATAATATCGATTTTTTTACTGTCTTGTGGTTCAGTCTCAAATGCAAATCCGTCTACGTTCAACAAGGAATAATCATTGGCAAGCGACAGGTCATTAAGAATTTCAAGTAACTTGACCACTCTTGACATGCCCTGATGCTCTAATAGTACTTCAATTTTTGGACCGACGAGTTTTTTTGTTTCGGGTTTAAAGATGATTCCTTTTTTAGCTCTTTCAAAAAGTGCGTTTATATTTCCCATTTCAGGGATGTGGTAAAATGTATTCCCTAGAAAATCCAATTTAAACTGAACAATGGTTTCAGTTCCTTTAGTTGTAAGCCTGTCAACAAATCCATGGTGAGGAAGGTTTGCTCCAATAAGAATAAGCATACTGTTATTAAAATAAGACAGGTGATTTCCTATATGCCGCTTTCCTTGACCTTGATTTACGTATACCAGTTCTACTTCAGGGTGAAAATGCCAATATGCAAAATTATTGATAACATCCTTACTGTGTTGTTTTACAGAAATACTGCTACCAAAGCTGGGACTTATTTTTTCAAAACTAGGTTTTTTATTGTTCATTTTTTCGCGACTTTATATTGCAAAAATAATCTATTTTGATTTTGTATTCTATACGAATTTAACTTTATTATATGCAAAATTAACTAATATAAATGTTAAGCTAGTGTAAACTGTTAATTACGTATATAAATATGCCAATTCAGTTGTTTTTGAGAAAGAAAAGTGAACATACATTTGTCCTGTCTAATTTTAATAAATATATAAGATGAAAAATTTAGCAAGAAAAAGTTTAGTAGCAGTTGGATTAATGATGTCGTTATCAACTTTAGCAAATGACACCGAACCAACATTTAAAGAAAAAGAAAAAAAAGTAACCAACATGCGTTTTGAAAATGTGGAGCAGGGATCTACATTAAGCATTAAAGATCTGAATGGCTTGGTTCTGTATAATGAAGCAATAGATCAAAAAGGAGACTATTCAAAAGGATTTGATTTAACTGCCTTACCAAATGGAGATTATTTTTTCGAATTGAATTCGGAATTAAAAATTGTAGTAATTCCATTTAATGTAAAATCAAGTGATGTAGTTTTTGATAAGGAATCAGAAGAATCAATTTACAAGCCTGTTGTGAGAACTAAAGATAACATGGTATATGTTTCAAGAACAGTAATTGAGGAAACTCCATTGTCTTACAAACTCTATTATGCTAACAATTATGACTTGGTTCATACGGCAAAATTTGAAGAATTGGAAGAAGTGAAAAAAACTTATGATTTTTCAACAGCAAAAAAAGGAAATTATGTTTTCGTATTTGAATCTAAAGGAAGAAAATTTACGAAAAACGTAAAAATTTAAAAGTATTATTAATTAGTTATTGTCCAGTGATTTATAAAAGTGAGCTCGTCCCATTCGAGCTCATTTTTTTTTGCTCTAATTTTAAGAAGAGAAGAACTTAAAATTATCTGTGGGGAGTTTATCTCGTAATGAAATGATAGATAAGTAACAGATTCATTTACTTCGGAAAAATCATAACAGGTACATAAACCCAAATATGAAAGGCTTGTCACTAATTAACCCAATTATATTCTAAATTAACCTATCTATGTGTTAATAGATTTCAAACTGTTAATTACGTATATAAATTAGCCAAAAATGTTGTTTTCTAACTTTTATTTCCCTTCTATATTTGTCATGTCTAATTTTAATAAATATATGTCATGAAAAAATTAACAAAGAAAAGTGTACTGGTTCTTGGACTGTTTATGTCTATGCTGACTTTCGCAAATGGTGAAGTCGAACCAACGAAAGAAAAGGAACCGAATGTGACTAGCATGAGTTTTAAAAAAGTAAAACTTGGCTCGAAGTTATCCATTAAGGACGGAGATGGCGCTGTGCTTTACAAAGAATCAATTGTAAAAACAGGAGATTATTCTAAAGGATTCGATCTTACAACCCTGCCAAATGGTGAGTATTATTTTGAACTTGACACAGAGTTGAAAATTGTAATCATACCATTTAATGTAGTGTCTAATCAGGTAGTGTTTAAGAAAGAGGAAAAATCAACTATTTTCAAGCCCCATATTAGGGTCAAAGATGATATGGTTTTTGTTTCACGAGTTTCTTATGAGGAAAGCCCAATTGAATATAAGATCTATTATGCAGATAATTATGATTTGGTCTTATCAGAAAAAGTCGATAAGCAAGCTCATTTAAAGAAAATCTTTGATTTTTCTAAAGCACAAAAAGGAAACTATCTCTTCGTCTTTAAATCCAATGGGAGAAAGTTTACCAAAACCGTAAAAATTTAATACCCATTATTAATTCATTATTGTGAGATGATTGCCAAGTGAGTCCTTTCCATAGGGGCTCACTTTTTTTTGTAAGTGACGAAGCTATAGTCAAACTCATGAGTTGCATCCGCTTTATAATCCTCTCTGTTTATTTCCTTCCATTTTGTGAAATCAATTGGCGGGAAAAAAGTATCTGCATCTTTGAAGGAATGATGAACCAGGGTAAGATCTAGCATATCGGCATGGTCTAAGGCCTGTTTATAGATCTCTCCACCTCCCAGAATAAAAGGATTGTCATCGCTTTTTGCAGCAATGATAGCTTTTTCCAGAGAGTTCACTATAGTACAGCCATCAGCTTGATAGTGTTCATTACGAGAAACAATAATAGTTGTTCTATTTGGTAAAGGTTTTCCCAATGATTCAAAAGTTTTTCTACCCATGATCACATGGTGTCCGAGGGTCACTTTCTTGAATCGTTTCAAATCAGCAGGTAAGCGCCAAATTAAGTCATTATTTTTACCAAGGGCGTTGTTTTTCGCCACGGCTGCAATTATCGTAAGCATAGGGTTAATTATTTAGGAATTATCTTCCAGATTATCAAAAGAACCCGATTTCTCAAGTTTTACTTCCAATTTGTCTAATTTCTCTTTGTGTTTTTGAATAAGTTTTTCGGTTTGAAGTCTTTCCCAATCCTTGCCGAAGAATCTGTTCATCACAAAAACATTAATAAAATGTAGGAGTAAGAAAACGAGCCAGGCAAATATGCCCCAAACATACCAGTCTATTTCAGGATGAAATTTAATGACCTTATTGAGTATTACAAAAAATACGGACCCTACCAGAAACAATACAAAATGGAAATATAACCGCTTCTTTTGCTTGGTGCGTTTTCTTGCTTTTTCGTAGTATTCGTGATCTAAAGTAGCTTTCAAAATAACGAATTGATTACATGTCTTTTACCCATTCCTTAATATAATCAGTAAAATCTTCTTTATCATTGAAATCTTTATCTTTATTGTTGCGTAAAGAAGGAATTTCATTCAAGGTGTCATTGTACAAACTTCCCGAAGTATTCAAAAACGCCTGCATTCTTTGTAAGAGATTGACATCTTCAATTTGGGTAATATGTTTAATCAGGTTTAGTTTTAACTGTGATGCGTTCATAGGTCTTTGTTTTGGGGGGTTAAACTGATACACTTCCTCTTATATGAGGATGTGGCTCATAATCTACTAAGGTAAAGTCTTTAAATGAAAATTCAAAGATATTTTTGATTTCCGGATTGATAATCATTTTTGGCAGTGGTTTTGGATCCCGACTCAATTGGAGTTCAATCTGTTCCATATGATTACTATAGATATGAGCATCTCCAAATGTATGGATGAAATCACCATATTTTAATCCTGTAACCTGAGCCAACATCATGGTAAACAATGCATAAGATGCTATATTAAAGGGTACACCCAGAAAAATGTCTGCACTTCTTTGATATAATTGACAAGAGAGTTTCCCTTCACTTACATAAAATTGAAAGAAGGCATGACATGGAGGAAGAGCGGCTTTATTATTTGCGACATTATCTGCAAAACTAACACTAGTGTCAGGTAAGACACTAGGATTCCAAGCAGATACAATCATTCTGCGACTATCAGGATTATGTTTAATTGTTTCGATTACTTCTTTGATCTGGTCAATGCCATCTCCATTCCAGTTTCTCCATTGGTAGCCATAAACTGGACCAAGGTCACCATTTTCATTAGCCCAGGCATCCCAAATCTTAACTCCGTTTTCTTTGAGATAAGCAATATTAGTATCACCTTTTAAAAACCAAAGTAATTCATGAATAATTGATTTTAAATGCAATTTTTTAGTCGTTACCATGGGGAAACCTTCATTAAGGTCAAACCTCATCTGATAGCCGAAAACGCTTTTGGTTCCTGTACCTGTTCTGTCTTCTTTAGTTATACCATGATCGATCACGTGTTTGATCAAATCTAAATATTGCTTCATTGTGTTGTTTCTATTATAAAAATTAAAGTAAAAAGCCGATGCTTATGATCACATTTTTTGAGTAAATGTATAGCGTTCAAAGATAAAATATTCTGATTTAATTTTGCTTAATCTCGTGTTAATATTCTTTTAAGGGTTTAGCCATTAAATGAGGGATTAACCGATGATCATTCCGGCAATAGTTGCAGAAAGCAGTGAAGCCAGGGATCCGCCAATTAAGGCTTTCATCCCAAATTCAGACAATGTTTTTCTTTGACCTGGCGCTAGTGAGCCTATCCCACCTATTTGAATTCCAATAGAAGCGAAATTCGCAAAACCGCAAAGCATATAGGTCGCCATAATAACTGATTTACTATTGTTCAAGTGAACCACATTGGCTACGTCTTTTAATTCTGCTAATTGAATATAACCTACAAACTCACTTGCGGCAAGCTTGATTCCTAAAAGCTGCCCCATCATCATAACATCGTTTTTTGCCACCCCAATCAGCCACATTAGTGGTGCGAAAACAGTCCCAAGAATTGACTCAAGAGTAAATTTAGGATAAGGTGTATGAGCTGCCATCCAAACATTAAGGGTTGTGATATCGCCTATCCATCCCAAAATACCATTGATCATTGCAATAAAGGCGACAAAAACTAAAAGCATGGCTCCCACATTAACAGCCAGTTTTAATCCTTCGGTTGTTCCATTAGATATGGCATCTAAAATATTAGTACCAATTTTTTGCGTAGAGACCTGTACATCTGAGCTGATCTTTTCAGTTTGAGGATAGAGTATTTTGGAGATTACAATGGCCCCGGGTGCAGCCATTACTGAAGCTGCTAAAAGGTGTTTCGCAAATTTTAAACGCATGACCGGATCATCACCCCCCAAAAATCCTATATAGGCAGCAAGCACAGCACCTGCAACAGTTGCCATTCCACCAATCATCACCAAAAGCATTTCAGAACGATTCATTTTTTCCAGATAGGCTTTGATCAATAACGGGGCCTCTGTTTGACCCAAAAAAATATTTCCTGCAACACTTAGACTCTCAGCTCCGGAGATTTTTAAGGTTTTAGAAAGGAGCCAGGCCATAGTCTTCACTACTTTTTGAATAATTCCAAGATAGTAAAGTAAGGAGGTCAAAGCAGAGAAAAATATAATAGTGGGTAATACCTGAAAGGCAAAAATATATCCAAAGGTATTCATATCAACCACAAGACCCTCAAAAAGGAACTTACTACCAGCCCTAGTAAAATCAAGAACGCTGACAAAAATCTTGCCCACTGCTTCAAAACCGACCTGAATAAAATGTACTCTCAACACGCCAATGGCAATAATTAATTGAAAACCGAGCCCTATGCCCACCGTTTTCCACTGAATAGCTTTTCTGTTTGCGCTGAATAAATAGGCGAGAAAGATCAATACAACCATGCCGAGTAGACCTCGCCAAATAGATTCAAAAGAAACTCCTTGATTTGGGGTAAGTTGGTCGTTTATCTGTTGGGCTCTTAAAGGTATTGTGAGAAGAAGTAAAAAACTCAAAGGAAGTATTTTTTTTAACATAGGTCCTTACTTTTTCTCTCTTTTTGAGATTTCATCTCTCAGTTTAGCGGCAAGTTCGTAGTCTTCATTATGAACTGCCTGATCAAGTTGTTTGTTTAATTCATCGAGCGATTCGTCTTTAAAGGTTGAGGTTTCTTCTACGACATTCGCCACCAGGTCTTCCATTTTAAATTTTGATTCAGCCAGTTTTGATTCATCCTTTATTTTCAAAATAATACCAGCTTTGTCCAGGATATTTTCAAAAGTGAATATAGGTGCTTTAAATCTTGTTGCAAGGGCTATAGCATCTGAAGTTCGCGCATCGATGATTTCTTCGATCTTATCGCATTCGCATATAAGACTTGAATAGAAAACTCCATCAACTAGTTTATGAATGATCACTTGTTTAACAATAATATTAAAACGATCTGCGAAACTTTTGAAAAGATCATGGGTGAGTGGTCTAGGAGGTTTGATCTCCTTTTCCAGTGCAATGGCAATTGATTGAGCTTCAAATGCCCCTATAATAATTGGTAAAGTTCTTTCACCATCTTCTTCACTTAAGACTAAGGCATAAGCACCACTTTGGGTTTGGCTATAGGATATTCCCTTTATATTTAAACGTACTAGACTCACAGGTTTGACATAGTTTTTATGAATACCAAATTTGCAACAAATTTAAGTATAAGCTATTTCAATTTACAAATAAAAATGAAAAAGACCATCAAAATTAAAGACTTATGATCGTCATAAATTCTGGCAGCCTTTTTGAAGGGAGCAATTTACTAAAAATTATATCGTATCACAGGGCACTTTTAAATTCTTTTAATTTTTTAATGAGATCGGGAACTACTTCAAAGGCATCACCTACAACACCATAATCTGCGGCTTTAAAGAATGGTGCCTCAGGATCGGTATTGATCACAACCTTCACTTTTGAAGAATTTACACCGGCCAAATGCTGTATGGCTCCTGAAATACCAATTGCAATATACAAATTGGATGTTACCGGTTTTCCTGTTTGACCTACGTGTTCACTATGAGGTCTCCAGCCGAGGTCAGAAACTGGTTTGGAACAGGCCGTTGCTGCGCCTAATACTTCAGCCAACTCTTCGATCATTCCCCAGTTTTCGGGTCCTTTTAGTCCACGGCCTCCAGATACTACAGTATCAGCATCAGCAATAGTTACTACACCCGTTGTTTTATCAACTGAAGTAGAGCTGATCTTAAAGTCATCATCCTTCAAAGAAGGTGTAAAATCCTCTATAACCGAATTAACGCTATCTTCAGTGAGGCCCACAGAATTTTTTGCGAGTCCCAATAATTTATTCTCCGAATGTATCTCTGTAAAGCTATAGCCTTTTGAAGAAAATGCTTTGCGCTTAACTGTAAAAGGCTCCATACTACTCGGGTAATCCACAACATTTGAGGCATAGCCCGCTTCTAACTTCACTGCCAGGATTGGAGCCAGATATAAGCCATCATTGGATGAATCTACTACAACGATATGTGCGGATTCATTTACGGACGCCTGATGTATGCAATCGGCATAGGCCTTTGCATTAAAGGAATTTAACTTATCATCCTGGATTTTTAAAATTTTGTCTGCGCCATAGCCTGAAAGAGCACTGACGTCACTTGCATTGATGGTTACAACTACAAGAGATGTTTCAGCTTGCTTTGCAACCTGCTTCCCAAATGAAACGATTTCAAAAGCGGCTTTTTTAAATTTCCCATCCGAGTTATCTGCGAATACTAATACTGACATAGATTAAGGTTTTATTGCAAAGGCATGCTAAGATCACCTTTGTCTATTTTTATTTTTTTAAATCACTTTGGCAACGTTGTGCAGCAAATCAATAAGCTCATCAATATTGTTTGCATCAACCATTTTACAAGCTCCTTTTGCTTCTGGCTTTTCATATTTTGCGGTAGAAGTACTCCCATTTACATCGATCGGAGCAAGTACTTTGAGCGGTTTTTTACGGGCCATCATAATTCCACGCATATTTGGAATCCTCAGGTCTTTTTCTTCAACCATTCCTTTTTGACCAGCAGCTATCAGGGGTAAGTCACAGGTAAGAATCTCTTTACCTCCATCGATTTCGCGAATTACAGTTGCTTTATTGTTATCAACTTCTAAACCAATACATGCATTGACGAAATTATACCCGACCAGTTCTGCTGTCATACCTGGGACCATTCCTCCGTTATAGTCAATAGATTCTTTACCGGTTAAGATCAGGTCAAAGCCTTCTGTTTTGATGACTTCGGCTAGTTGTTTGGCTACCAAAAAACCATCGGTAGGTTCGGTATCAATTCTTATGGCATCATCGGCTCCAATGGCAAGGGCTTTTCTGAGGGTAGGCTCTACATGCGACCCACCAACTGTGACCACTGTAACTGAAGCACCTTGTTTCTCCTTGAACCACATGGCTCTTGTCAAGGCAAATTCATCATAGGGATTGATGACAAATTGAACCCCATTACTGTCAAATTTGGTCTTGTCTTCCGAAAAATTAATTTTGGAGGTTGTATCCGGAACATGACTTATACAAACTAATATTTTCATTTTTACTTAGTTAAAATGATTATTGGATTTTCTTGGGAACGAAGTTAAAAAATATTTTCAATATATTATGCATGCATAATAAAATTTTAATAATCGGTTGGCCTAAAGACGATGCCTAGCAAAGATGCATATTTTTTTCTCTAAAAATTGTATTCGGCACCTTAACGATATTCATCAAAATTAGTTATTTTTGCAGTCCTTTATTACTAAAATATGAAAGTATTACAATTTAGACAAGCTATTGCTGAGGCAATGAGTGAAGAAATGCGCAGAGATGAATCTGTTTACCTGATGGGTGAGGAGGTAGCAGAATACAATGGGGCCTACAAAGCGTCTAAAGGGATGCTTGATGAATTCGGTGAGAAACGTGTCATAGATACACCAATTTCTGAACTTGGTTTTTCTGGTATCGCTATTGGCTCTGCCATGGGGGGAACACGCCCAATTGTAGAATTTATGACCTTCAACTTTGCTCTTGTTGGAATTGATCAGATTATCAATAATGCTGCAAAAATGAGGCAGATGTCTGGCGGGCAATTTAATATACCTATTGTCTTTAGAGGTCCAACGGGTTCGGCGGGTCAATTAGGAGCGACGCACTCACAATCATTTGAGAATTGGTTTGCGAATACTCCTGGATTGAAAGTGATTGTTCCTTCTAATCCATATGACGCAAAAGGACTTTTAAAAGCTGCTATTAGAGATGACGATCCGGTAATTTTTATGGAGTCTGAACAGATGTACGGAGACAAAGGTGAGGTGCCGGAAGGAGAATATATTTTGCCAATTGGCGTTGCAGATATAAAAAGAGAAGGAACCGATGTTACTGTGGTCAGCTTTGGAAAGATTATCAAAGAGGCATACAAAGCTGCAGAAGAATTGGAAAAAGAGGGAATTTCAATAGAAATTATTGACTTGCGTACAATTCGTCCGATGGATCATGAAGCTATTTTGACCTCAGTTAAGAAGACCAACAGGTTGGTAATTCTTGAAGAGGCCTGGCCGTTTGCAAGTGTATCCTCAGAGATTACGTATCAGGTGCAAGAAAATGCTTTTGATTTTCTTGATGCTCCGATTCAAAGAATAACAACAGCTGATACTCCAGCTCCCTTTTCTCCTGTCTTGCTTGAGGAGTGGATGCCAAATAAACAAGATGTGATCAATGCGGTTAAAAAAGTAATGTATCTATAATATATTTGATACAAAAAACTGAGCCATTTGTCTTTTTCAAATGGCTTTTTTTGTGATTAAAAATCATATTTATAACGGTAAAAGTTAAAAATAATTGAATTAATTTTACGTATATTTGATGCCTTCAAGGCTTATAAATAAAGGTATATTTTTGGTTTCTAGGTTTAATAAGAAAGGTTATGGAGAATCAGAGTGTCGGTAAAAGTGTTTTATTGGATAGTAAATTAGAAGATGGTTTTTATTTATTGAAATTTCACAATGAAGAAGATCATGCTGTAGAAGTGAGCAGGAAGGTCGATAAATCTTTTTTACAATTACATTTTTGCATTAAAAATGAAGCTGAATTAAAATTCAATGATAGCCACTATGTGTTGGATTTATCTGAAAACAAATCTTTTTTACTCTACAATCCTGAGCAGGACCTTCCCATTCATTTGAAATTAGGTCAGGGTGCTAAAGTGATCAGCTTGCTAATAAGAATTGAGAAATTTCACACCTTCTTTACACAAGAGGCGGGATTGATTCACTTTCTGAGTGGAGAGAATAAGAGTAAGAAATGTTATAGAGACAAAGAGCTTAATCCAAATGAGATGATGGTACTCAATCAGATATTTCATTATGGCCTGCATTCTTCTCTTGAAAAATTATATTCCAAGGGTAAGGTCTACGAATTGATTAGCTTGTATTTTCATAAATCAGATAATGAGGGTATTCAGAATTGCCCTTTCCTTGAGGATGAAGCTAATGTAGAAAAGATACAAAAGGCCAAACAGATTATAATTGAAAGCATGACAGAACCGCCTAGCCTGACCCAATTGGCACATCAGATTAACCTACCCTTACAGCATTTAAAAGATGGTTTTAAACATATATATGGGGAGACGGTTTTTGCATACCTTCTGAATTATAAAATGGAATTTGCCAGAAAACTGCTGACCACTAAAAAATATAATATATCGGAAGTGAGTTTTGAGGTAGGATACAGTACTCCAAGCCATTTTATTGCCGCATTTAAAAAGAAATTTGGGGATACACCCAAGCGTTACATGAGCAGTCTATAGAACTCTGTCAGTACTTAAATTAATTCATTTTTAAAAAGTTATATTGACCGAAAGTAATACTTTTGTTAATCCGTTTTCCTTTCTTTTGGAAAGGATTTTTTATTGGATATGAGGATGTTAAAAAACCTGTTATACATATTATTCTTGTTCTCCTTTGGGCTGAGTGCTCAGATCAAGGTCAATGGCTTTGTTGTTGATGAATCTGATGAACCAGTGCCTTTTGCAAATATTATCTTTAAAGGATCAATAGAAGGAACAATTTCTGACGAAAATGGAAAATTCTATCTTGAAACAGACAATACTTATAAAGAACTTGAAGTTTCCTTTGTCGGCTTTGAAACCAAATTGATTCCTTTAGGAAAAGAAAACACTGATCTTCGTATCGTCTTACAAGAAGGAAGAGACGAACTCAAAGAAGTGATGGTTTACTCGGGAAGAGTTAAGAAAAAGAATAATCCAGCGATAGATATTTTGAAAAAAATATGGTCCCAAAAAAGGAAGAATGGCCTCAATATGTATGACCGATATGAATTCGATCGCTATGAAAAAATAGAATTTGATCTCAATAATATTGATGAAAAATTGATGGATAAAAAGATCTTTGAAGGAATGGAAATGGTCTTTGATCAGATCGATACTTCGAAGATTACGGGGAAAGTTTATTTACCCATATTTATCAATGAATCGGTTTATAAAACCTATGGAAAAAACATCTACCCAAGAAAGAAAAATACGATCATGAAGGCCAATAAGAATTCAGGTTATTCGGATAATCAGGCCCTGATCTCTTTTTTAAAACAGTTATATGTTGATTTTGATATTTATGATAACTACCTGCTATTTTTTGACAAGAAATTCTCAAGCCCCTTATCCAAACTAGGGCCGGAAGTTTATAATTATGTATTGACCGACAGCAGTTTTATAGACAATAAATGGTGTTATAATATTCTGTTTTATCCAAGAAGGAAAAATGAGTTGACTTTTAAAGGTGATTTCTGGGTGAGTGACACTACTTATGCCATTAAGGAAATTCAAATGTATGCCACAAAGAATTCCAATGTCAATTGGGTCAAGGATATATACATTGAACAGGAATATGA
>CAZPHF010000043.1:0-22878 GCA_964586115.1 uncultured Flavobacteriaceae bacterium
GCGAACACCAGCCCCTCAAGCTGGCGTGTCTACCAATTTCACCACATGTGCATTGTAGAAGTACAAATCTAAAAAAAAATCCCGCTATAAGCGGGACAAATTTTATGAATTTTGGTGACCTGGCTGGGGCTCGAACCCAGGACCCTCTCCTTAAAAGGGAGATGCTCTACCAACTGAGCTACCAGGTCAAATAATTCGGATGCAAATATACTAGCAATTATTAATTATACAAGGCTTTTTATTAAAAAAAAAATAAAGATATTTGCCACCAATTCAGATTACTATTAATCAGCATTTTATGAAAATCATTCTATTGGGATATATGGGGAGCGGTAAGTCAACAGTGGCTAAGGAGCTCGCCAAGACGCTTAATTTACCCTTTACAGATCTTGATGATTTTATCATAGAGAAGGAAAAGATGTCGATTAAAGGAATTTTTGAAACCAAAGGTGAGATCTATTTTAGACTACAAGAAAGCAAGTATTTAAAGGAATTGCTCAATAACGAAAATGATGCAGTGTTGGCGCTGGGTGGAGGAACACCCTGCTATTCCGATAATATGGAATTGATCAAAAAAGAAGCTATATCCATTTACCTTAAAGCGAGCATCTCAACAATATGCCAGCGTCTGCGATCGGAAAAAGAGCAGCGCCCGTTGATCGCCTATTTAAACGATGAGCAATTGACCGAATTTGTAGCCAAACACTTGTTTGAAAGAAGGAATTTTTATGAACAGGCGAGTGAATCCATAGCAATTGACTATAAATCTTTAGAAGAAATGCTGCAAGAATTACTTGTCATTTTAAAAAAGAACTATTCTAAAAAGGCCTGAGCTTTCTTCCCGTCAAATTCAACATAGATATGCTCCTGCATGGAGGTAGACAGGGAAATGCCTTTAAAATCAGCCTTGATAGGGTATTTTTTATGGTTTCTGTTAACCAATACCACAGTTTTGAATCTTTTTAAGGGAACTTCCAGGAATAATTTAGCTGCATAAATAAGTGTAGTACCTGAATTCAACACATCATCGACCAAAATCAATGATTTGTTTTTGTATTCTGCAGCAGTTAAACTTGTTGAAATTGGATCTCTGGGTTTCTTTTTATCTATAATAACTTCACATAGCGTTACATTGATAGGGGAGATCTCGGTAAGCGCATCTTTGATCCTTTTGGCGAAAATAAAACCGTTCTCTTTTATTCCTGCCAATATCACTTCACTTTCATTGATATTTGATTCGTAGATCTGATAAGCAATCCTTTTGGTTTTATGTTGGATCTGCTCATTGTTTAAGATAATTGTTTTTTGCATCTGAGATCAGTTTGTCTTTTCAAAAATAATAAAAAGTTCCTTCCCATCTCTCGGTTTTATTGAATTATAACAAGGAGCCAGGGTCTTGAGATTAAATCTTTTTTGAAAAGCCAAAGAATAAGCATCCGCATCCCCTCCAAAAGGAGGACCTTCACTACTAAGTCGAAAGTCAAACAACAAACCAACCAGCTTACCAGGTAGCTTAAGTAAGGCTTTCATTTTATCTATATAATCAACTCTTAAAGAGGGATCTAAAGCACAAAAAAAAGTTTGTTCTATGATGAGATCATATTCCCCTTGATGCGCAAAAAAATCTTGTTGCACCAAACGCTCCTCGGGAAACTCAGGCACTCTATGCTTAAAATTAATCAGGGGTTCTTTGGCCAGGTCAAGTACAGTAATATCTTTAAAACCTTGTTCAAACAAATAAGCAGCTTCATAGGCATTACCCGCACCAGGAATTAAAATAGATAAATCCTTATTGCTAAGTTGATTTATATAAGCCTGAATAGGAGGAGAGACCCCTCCCATATCCCATCCGGTTTGTCCGGCTTGGTATTTTCCGCTCCAAAAGGGCTCGTCAAACTTCGGAATCTTCATCATAATAAGTATCTATATCTCTACGATCTTTTTTAGTAGGCCTTCCCATTCCTTTTTTACGATAATAATCTTTTGAGAACTTTAACAAGTCTTGATTTTGAAAAGCTTCTTCAGGCGTAATGTCTTTTCTGTACAGATCAACAAGTTTAGCGCCCACTCGGCTCTTAGGAATATCAAGCACAAGAATCTCATAATTGATCTGATCCTTACGTATACCTAATTTTTCGCCTGTAAACACATCCTTAGATGGCTTTACATTGGCTCCATTTAATTTAATATGCCCTTTTTTACAAGCTTCTGTGGCAATGCTTCTCGTTTTGTAATATCGAGTACACCATAAATACTTGTCTATTCGCATAATTTATAATTCTAAAAAAGGTTTACTGTATTTAGTCTATTTCATCAAATAGATGATCTATATACATTTCCTGTTCAAATTTGTTTTCAGGTAAATATAGTTCAATGCCTCTTGCTTGCAATTGTAATTTTGACAAAGTTTCTTTGCTTTGAATACCGCTAATATCGTCCAGAGCCTGCTTTAATAGGGCCTCATTAGGATCGCCAAGAGGCAATATAGCATTCCAATAATTTGATTCATCAACAACTATATCAGGGCTGAAGCCTTGAGTATAATCACTTTCGCCATTTTTATTAAAACTCTGAAAAACGATAGGTTGCATGGCAAATTTATGAGAAGGATTAGCCCTTGACTCACTTGCATAATCATTATTAGGGGAATCATAAAGGGTTATTGACCCTACATTTTTTCCATAAGTTGTGGTGCCTATCAATTTAACTGATGACATATAGGGTCTTAGCCCATTAATGATCAATTCACTGGCAGAGGCTGTTCCGCCTGAGGTCAGTATATACAAACGACTTAAGCTAGTCAATCTGTTCATCGTTTCCTGTCCTTCAGAATTTCCCGCTGCATTAAAAGTCCGTAACCTGTTTTGAAAATTATATCCATCATTTTGGTCACTATGCTTCGCATTAAAAATGAGGTCCACAAAACGACCGGTGCGCGCATCTGCATAGATCATACTTGCAAGATAGGACGAAGTTAGCACCGATCCGCCACCGTTAAATCTTAAATCTAACACCAATTCATCTATGCCCGCTGCTTTAAATTCAGCGAAAGCCCTATTGAGCTCGTCATTAAAGGAACTGCTAAATTGATTATATACAATATAGCCCACCTTTTTTCCGGCAATATTGTCAAACACTTTTTTAAAATGAACAGGGTTAGAGGTGACCAAGGCTCTTGTCATCGTCTTATCTTCTATATGAATCAAGGCCCCATCTTGTTCAGACGCAAAGGAAAGGGTTACTGACTCATTCGAAAGCCTGGCAGAAGCCTCATTAATATTTTCGGTATTTAAGGTAATCCCATCAATACGATAGACAATATCACCTCTTTGCATTTTGGCGGCATCGGCAGGGGAGCCGGGCTCCACCATTACTATAGAGAGAATTACCTCTCCTGTTGATTCATTAATCTCTATAGTTTTGCGCGTAAAACCAAAACGGGTCCTGATGCCTTGGAAGGATTGATTTTGAACCTCATAATCTTCAATAAACCATGAAAATCGGTCTACGGCATTTGCTGAACCCACAACCCGGCTGTGTTTATAACAGAGTTCCAGCATTAGGGTTTCATTATCGGTATAGCCATTTAAAAAGTTGTAATAATCATCTTGCACATCATCCTTTGTATCACTAAGATTTTCAGCTTGCACCTGCCAGTTATACCAGGAATTTAGTCCTTTCCAAATAAAATCATTGATAGGGTCATTGAGCGATACATCTCCATCACCTGAACCCTCTTTCACATAATCATTTGAATCACTACAGCCAGCGACAGCTATTATAGTCAATGCCAAAGCCCAGACTGAGATATACTTCTTCATATTCTTTTTTTATCTTAAAATCACCCATTCCTGATTGTTCAGGAATGGGTGATTAATCTATATAACAAAAAATGAGCCAAATATCAAAACTTCTAAATAACAGCTTATTTTAGCGCATGCATTTTTTTCATGACTTTAAGAATTTCAGGTCTGGCCTCAAGAATATCTGTTGGAAGTCTTCTATCCATTCTAGAATCACCAATATTTTCATATTCAAACGTTTTGACATAATCTGATTTAGCAGCTATACCTACAATATCATTTAAGGCAGCATTTAATAAAGATTCATTTCTACTCCCAATAACCCCCATATTTCCTAGATCTTCATCAATAAATACATTAGGTTCAATTCCATTTGACCAACCTTCATCAAGTTTATTGGTAATTGTATACATAATAGGATATAATGCATAGGTATGATCAGGATTAGCACCTTCAATACCAAAAAAACCATCAGGATTATCATAAAGGGTAAAGCCACCCCTGTTTTTTCCATAAGTTGTTTCACCGATCACCTTCACATTGATATAAGGCATTAAGCCTTTAATAAGTGATTCACTCGCAGACGCTGTACGACTAGATACAATGAAATGCACACTGTTTAGGTTCAAACTATTTATAGGTTCATCAGAAAAGAAACCAGAGGTTTGATCTCTGAATCTATCTGAACGATCAATGCCTTGCCTTTCAAAATCGGCTTCAAGCAAACTATTCCATTGTTCTTTTTTGATAACTTCGCCCGTAAATTGACCTGTAATCATACTAGACAAGGATGTTGATACCGCAGAATATCCTCCTCCGTTGTATCTAAGGTCAACAATTAGATCAGTTATTCCCTTATTCTTTAGCTCTAAAAACGCTGCATTTAATTCACTTTCTTTAGCTGTGAATCCAAGGTAGTGTATATAGCCTATTTTTTTACCTGCTTCTTCGAAAACACTAATATTAAATACAGGGTTTTCTTCATAGTCAGTTTTTGACAACTCTACGAATTCTCCCGTAGGAGTTATAGTATTTCCTACAAGAGATGCCATGGTTAAGGTATAAGTAGGATTAGCAGAAAATAATAAGGATGCGTAATTCTCAACTGTCAATTCTCTTCCATCTACCTCTGTAAAGAGATCTCCACGCCTAATATCTTTGCCATCTGCATCCGAGCCCGGTAAAATTAACTGAACATAGCCCAAAACTTTGTTGTCTCCATATAAGGCAAGACCAAAATCAACCCCATTTGTTCCTTGAGTTCCCTCCAAACCAGCTAAACTTTCTTTATAATCTGTTTCAACCCTACTATCTCTGTCAACAGTTGCTCTATTATAAACAAGGGTTTCCAAAAAGGTTTCTGGATTTCCGGAAGCTTGTAGATAAGCGTTGTACTCCTGATTGTTGTTGAATTTGTCATCTGCCAAAACCGGCACATCATCTTTCCATCTGTAATAAATGTTCATTCCAGAATAAATGAAATTATTAACACCTGCATCTGGATTAGAAGGTAAAACTTCAGGACCATTATCAATGGGTCCAACTTCTTCAATGATACTAGCCGAATCACTACAGGAAGCGATCAGCATAAGCATACCTACGATTAGGTGGGGAAAGTATTTTTTCATTTTCATTTTTTTTTAATTAATGATTTATTTAATACAATTATACCATAAGCATAATTGAACATTACAATCATGCATTTTGATAAGGCTGTCTTAAAGCCATATTAGCGCCAATTCACAAAGTGATTTTGCGCTTAAATTAAATAGTTGGATAGTTTGATATTTATTTTGACTACAGCGATTTGTCGATAAACAAATCAACGTTCTATTCACCATTAAATAAGTAATGGTTTGTAAAATTCATGTCTAATCATTATCAATTTTTTTTGATCTGAGCGTAAAAATAATAATTTTTTTCCATTTTTAAAAAATTGGTGTAACAAATTAGAGACTAATTCGTGTTAAAGGTGTAACAGATTTGATAAATTGCTTTTTTATTTAGAATTAATGAACCAGAAAGAATTTCTAGAAACGGTTTTACCATTCAAAGACAAGGTTTTTCGATTAGCGAAAAGATTGTTGGTTTCTTCGGATGAAGCAGAAGATGCTACCCAGGAACTATACTTTAAACTTTGGAAGAATAGAAGTAAAATTGAGGGGTATGACAATGTGGAGGCTTATGCGATGATGATGACCAAAAATTATTGTCTGGATCAGTTAAAGTCAAAAAGAGCATCAAATATGACACTGGTGCACAGTAATTATAAGGATGAATCGACTAGCTCTTTAGATACCAATATAGAATATAAAGACAGTGCAAACATCATTAAAAAAATGATGAATGATTTACCTGAAAAACAAAGAACAATCATTCAACTACGAGATGTTGAAAATTACGAGTACCATGAAATAGGAAAAATAATGAATATGGAGCCCACAGCAATAAGAGTGGCGCTTTCAAGAGCAAGAAAAACATTAAGAGAGAATTTTATTAAAAAACAGAATTATGGAATTGGCTAAAATCGAAAACTTACTGGAAAAATATTTTGAGGCAGAAACCAGCATACAGGAAGAAGCTACCTTACAAGAATACTTTGCTCAGGAGGAAGTTCCGGAACATTTAAAACAATATAAAGAAATGTTTAATTTCTTTAATGATAGCTCTTTAGAAACCTCTAATAGAACTATACAGTTAACAAAGGAAAGTAAAAGAACGATTAGCATAAAATGGTTGTCGATTGCAGCCATGATGGTATTCTTTATAGGAATCTATTCTGTTTACCAACAAAACGAAACTGAAAAAGAAGAAGCAAGATTGGCTTATATGGAAACCCAAAAAGCACTTGAACTGATCTCACAAAGCCTGAATAAAGGCACAGGGGCCATAGCGCACCTGGATAATTTTAACAAAGGTACTGATGCAATGGCCCAGCTAAGAACCTTTGATAGTACACAAAAGAAAATATTTAATCAATAAAACAAGTCTAATAAACATTAAAACAATAAATCATGAAAATCAATAGAATAATTTTAGTAGCAGTAATGGTTATGTCAGGATGGATAGCCAATGCTCAATCACAATTCGACAAGTTCGAAGACATAGACGGTGTAACCTCAGTAGTTGTAACCCAAAAAGCATTTTCTTTAATGAGTAAAATAGGCTCAGAATCGGATGATGAATACATGCAACTGATCAAGAACATTGAATCGTTAAAGGTATTTGCCACTGAGAGTGCAGAAGTAGGCAAGCAAATGGAAGCCGCAGCAAAAAGTTATTTAAAATCTGCTAATCTGGAGGAATTAATGAGAGTAAAAGATGGCGACAGTAATGTAACCATTTATGTAAAAGAAGGGAAATCAGAGGATTTTGTAAAAGAACTATTCATGTTTGTAAAGGATGGTGATAATTCTTCTAACGAGTCAGTAATTATTTCTTTAACGGGTGATATCGACTTGAATCAAATTGCAAAATTGACTGAAAAAATGGATCTTCCCGGAGGAGAGCACTTGGGAAAAGCAAGTAAAAAACAATAAAACAAAAAACCATGAACAAGACTTTCAAAACACTTTCAATGTTGCTTTTTGCCTCGCTACTTTTGGTGGCTTGTAATAAACAACCAACGATTCAGGAATACTATGTACAAAAACAGGAAAGCGATAATTTTATAGCCATTGATCTTCCCGCCAGTTTACTTAAGGTAGGGGAAGAGGCTTCTGAGGAAACCAAGGAAACCTTTGCGACTATAAAGAAATTGAACATCCTGGCGTTTAAGATCAATGACACAAATGAAGCAGCATACAAAGCTGAATATGCACAGGTCAAGGAGATTCTTAAAGGTAAGAAGTACAATGAGCTGATGCGTATGAAGCACAAAAACATGAATATTGTGATCAATTATCAAGGAGCTGATGACGCCATTGATGAATTGGTATTATTCGCTGCTGACAACGATAAAGGATTTGCCCTGGCCAGAGTTTTGGGTAACAATATGGAACCTGAAAAAATCATGAAAATGGCCAATGATTTTCAAAATATTGATAAAGAAGGCGCAGGTGATGCCTTGGCACAATTATCAGATCTCTTTGGAGACATTGATATAGATTAAAGAAAAATTAATCATTTTAAAGCCGTTTTAGTCTAACTAAAACGGCTTTTTTTTAACCATTTTTTAACGAGGAATTCACCTATTATTCATTTATATTTGCGGCTCAATCCATTATTTTTAAACAAACTATGAAATTTAAAGTACTACTGCTATGCTTTTTCCTGAGCATAGGACTATCGATCGCGCAGGAAACCGATGCTATTAATACCCAATACAGAGGTGAAAGAGAAAAGGTAAGTGACCTTGTTCATACCAAACTCAAAGTGAGTTTTGACTTTAAAAAGAGTCAGATGGCTGGAGAGGCCTGGATCACCCTGACACCGCATTTCTATAATGTGAGTGAATTGGAACTTGACGCCAAAGCCATGCTCATCCATTCTATAACATCTAATGGGAAGGAGCTGAAATACACTTACGATGAACGGAAGTTGCAAATCAAACTTGGAAACACCTATGCAAGAGGTGAAGACTACACAGTTTATATCAAATATACAGCCAGACCCGAAGAGGTGAAAGATAAAGGAAGCGCTGCGATCTCAAGTGCTAAAGGTTTGTATTTTATTGATCCTTTAGATACAGATCCTAAAAAACCAACCCAGATCTGGACCCAGGGAGAAACAGAAGCAAACAGTTGTTGGTTTCCAACCATTGACACTCCTAACCAGAAAACTTCTCAGGAGATCTATATGACCGTGCCTGATCAATATGTAACACTTTCAAACGGACTGTTAAAGGAACAAACTAAAAACGGTGACGGTACACGCACTGATTACTGGAAATTCGATCAGAAACACGCACCCTACCTGTTTTTTATGGGGGTAGGTGAATTTAGTATCGTGCAAGACAAATGGAAGGATATTGCCGTTGATTATTATGTTGAAAAGGAATATGAACCATATGCCAAAGGTATATTTGGCATGACTCCTGAAATGCTCGATTTCTTTTCTGATTATACAGGTGTTGCATATCTATGGCCCAAATATGCACAGATTGTTGGTAGAGATTATGTGAGTGGGGCCATGGAAAACACGACAGCGGTAATACATCAAGAAATGGCTTATCAAACAACAGGGCAGCTTATAGATGAGAACACCTGGGAAAGTGTTATTGCACATGAATTATTTCACCACTGGTTTGGAGATTTGGTGACTACAGAAAGCTGGAGTAACCTTACTGTGAATGAGTCTTTTGCCAATTACAGCGAATACCTTTGGATTGAGCATAAATATGGTATAGATGCCGCTGATGCCCATCGCCACAAGGAAGTTGAAGGTTATATGACACCTGACAATGAACTAAAAGACCTGGTCAGGTTTCATTATAATAGCCGGGAGGATATGTTTGATGCGGTTTCCTATAATAAGGGAGGTACCATTTTACATATGTTGAGGAACTATATTGGTGATGATGCTTTTAAAGCCGGTATGAATCAATACCTAAACGATAACAAATTCGGAACAGGAGAAGCCCATCAGTTGCGAATGGCTTATGAAGAAGTGACGGGCAAAGATTTAAATTGGTTCTTTAACCAATGGTATTTCAATAATGGTCATCCTAAACTGGATGTTAAATACGTCTATAGTGAGGAAGCCAAAATCGTAACAGTTCAGATTGAACAAACGCAACAAGGCCTTTTTGAGTTTCCATTAGCCATTGAGGTGTTTGAAGGAGATAATCCTAAGCGTTATGAGGTTTGGGTAGATGAAAAAAGCAAATCTTTTTCATTTGAATACAGCAATAAACCAAAACTTGTGAATGTTGATGCTGACAGAACACTTTTAGCTGAAATCAACGATGAAAAGTCAGTTGAAAATCTGGTTCATTTATATAAAGTAGGTAAGAAATATGAAGATAGACGTGAAGCGCTTGAAGGTTTATGGGCTCATCAGGAAAACGAAGAAGTGTTTAAAACCATCCAGACTGCTTTAGCAGATTCATATTACGGTTTAAGGATAATGGCTGTAGAAAATATTGATCTTACCAATACAAATGCTAAGAAAGCCTTAAAAAGCATTGAAAATATGGCTTCTAATGATGAGAAAACCCTTGTAAGGGCTAAAGCCATTACTAAATTAGCCGACTATAAAGGAGAGGCTTATATAGCTTTATTCAAGAGTTCTATCACAAGTGAATCAAGCGCTGTAAAGGTGAGCGCTTTAAAAGCGCTTTATTGGGAAGATAAGGAAGCTGCCTTACAATTTGCCTCTTCGATTGAAAACGGAATGGACAAAAAAAGTTTAAAAGATGCTTTGATCCCATTATACATTATGGATAAGACAGAAGGCGAGCAAGCTTTTGTAGCTGACAATTTGATAGAAGGAATGTTTTTTACAGAAGACAGAGAGAAAGCGAATTTATATAAAGATGGTTTCCAATGGGTATCAACTAGTTCAAGTGAAGAAGCAACTCAAAACCTGGTTGACTCTTTTGTTCAACTTGGAGCACAGTATAAGCAATATGGCGCCGACAAAGTAGCAAGTCAGGTATTGCAGCAGATCCTGGAGGTCAAAAAACAATCAGACTTTGAGAACAAGGAGGTCCTGGTTAAAATAGTGGAAGACGCGATAAGCCGTCTTGAATAAAAAATTATAAAGTTTTAAACAGTTTAGGCCCTTAAGTATAGAATACTTAAGGGCTTTTTTTATTTGATATACTCTTTAAAGGTGCCATCGTTAAAGAAGATTACAATGCGTTCTATTTTATTTTTCTGAACATTCGGTTCAAGAAATGCTTGATTTCTTATAGGAACAGATGTTGAATCACTCTTTTCAACTACTGGATCAGGAGCAGGGGCGGAGACATTACTTCTTGGAAAAGCACCCTTTCCATTTAACAGCCAATACAATTCAACTTCTTCAAATTCCTTGACCACCTTAAGAACAAAATCCAAACTTGGTTTATTTCTTCCTGAAAGCAGATGAGAAATACTTGATCTGGGAACCTGTATCTTATCAGCAAAAGCAGAAGCCGATAATTGATAGAACCCCATGATGGTCGTCAGCCTTTCGGCAAATTCAGAATTGTTTATCATTGTAAACCTAATTGAGGTTACAAATGTAAATGATATACCTTATAGTACCTAATCTTTGGGTATACTCTTTGGTAAGCTAAGGTAAATATGTTAATTATATTAATCATATAAAAGAATCTAATATACTAATATAAAGTGCTTAAGAGTAGATTATAAAATTGTATAAATATATTTTATGACAACGTTAAATACAAGAGCTCCGATGAAGCCTATATGTTCACATTTGTAATAACATTATCTGTTTAATCTGTTTACAATTGTAAATAAGTATTTGTTTACATTTGTAACATGAAAAAAAATGATATTGAAAAGATATGCTTATGGCATGATCTGCATCATGAAGATAAGCTTGAAAAACGCTACCTTACTCTAAGGCAGATGCAACCTTTTCTTGCCGGTCTTGATGACATGTTCTCAGTAAAGAAAATTGGAGAATCATTTGAAGGACGAGATATCTGTGAATTGATTTTTGGAACAGGACCAAACACAATTCTCTTATGGACCCAAATGCACGGCAATGAAAGCACAGGAACCAGGGCTTTTCTAGATCTGATAAAATTTTTGACAGATCCTGGAGAATGCAGCTCGCTTGCTGCACTTATATTAAACGAATGCACTGTGCATTGTATCCCTATGTTGAATCCGGACGGAGCAGAAGCCTACACCAGGGTAAACGCGCAAGGCATAGACCTCAATAGAGATGTATTAGACACAAGAGCACCAGAAAGCAAATTGTTACAGCAAATACTTAAAAAAGTAAAGCCTAATTATTGTTTTAATCTGCATGATCAAAGAACGATATTCAGTGTGGCTCCAGATAATATGACCGCGACCATGTCGTTTTTAGCGCCATCTGTTGACGAGGAGCGGAAGATGACTGAAGGGCGAAAAGAAACCATGAGGGTAATTGCTTCGATCAATGAAGTTTTACAGCAGGTGATTCCGGGTCGGGTCGGACGATATACTGATGAGTTTTATCCCACGGCCACGGGGGATAATTTTCAGAAAATGGGTCATAATACCATCTTGATTGAATCAGGTCACAGCAAAGGCGATTACAAAAGGAAGGAGTCAAGTCGTACTACTTTTTTAGCCTTATTAGTAGGGCTAAGATATATTTCTCAAAAAGGGGAGGAGATGGATTTCAAAAAGTATTTTGATATTCCGAATAATGAGAAGAAATATCTTGATATTATAATAAAGAATACACAGGTTGCCGGAGAGAATAAAGATATTGGGATACTATTTATCGAAAAACTTCAGGATGGGGATATTGTATTTGATCCTAGTATTGATCAAATAGCTGATCTGACCAGTTTTGATGCAGATGAGATTTTCGATGGTAAATCCCTTGATTTTGCTAATGAAAAGGATGTAGAGAAATGGGTCAAAAATAGATATAATTAAATATTGTCTATGAAAAGCCAATCTTTTTTAATGAAAAGTGTATTTATTTAACAGATATTTGTCATATTTGCAAATAAATCAAAGAAGAAACGTATGTCAAAATTCAAATTGGATGAACTTGATCATCAGATTTTAGAAGCCTTGATTGAAAATGCCAGAACTCCTTTTACAGATATTGCAAAAAACCTTTTGGTTTCAGCAGGTACAATTCATGTAAGGGTTAAAAAGATGGAAGATGAAGGTGTGATCAAAGGATCAACACTGAGTGTTGATTATAACAAAATGGGTTATACTTTTATTGCTTATGTTGGCTTATTTTTAGAGAATTCTTCTACCACTCAGACAGTTATAGAAGAAGTAAGCAAAATAGCTGAGGTTACTGTAGCACATCTTACTACTGGAAAGTTCTCTATTTTTTGTAAAATAAGAGCCAAGGATACTATGCATGCTAAGGAAATTATTTTTAGACTTGATAGAATTTCAGGCATCAAGCGTACTGAAACATCTATCTCTCTGGAAGAAGTGATCAACGACAAGAAAAGGTTGATGCATCAGATCTTTAAAGAGATCTCATTTTAAAAAACGAAAACTAAAAAAACATCCTCTTCATTATGAATTTAATGAAGAGGATTTTTTTGTGCATAATGATTAAATGATGATAAAAAAAATCGATATTTGACTATAAATTCAATTGACCATATTTAGAATTCTATTCCTATGAGATTTGACTATAGTAAGCCTAAGCTGGAAGATTCCCAACTTCTCGATCTTTATAAAGCCATGCTTAAATCAAGGATGATTGAAGAGAAAATGCTGATACTTTTGCGACAAGGAAGAATCTCCAAGTGGTTTTCGGGTATTGGGCAGGAAGCTATTTCTGCTGGTGTTACTCTTGCCTTGCACAAAGAGGAATATATTTTACCGATGCACCGTAATTTAAGTGTGTTTACCTCCAGAAACATCCCTTTACACAGACTCTTTTCCCAATGGCAGGGCAAAATGGGGGGCTTTACCAAAGGACGTGACCGGTCTTTTCATTTTGGAACACAGGAATTTAAGATTGTTGGAATGATCTCTCACTTAGGACCGCAACTTGGTGTAGCCAATGGCATTGCTTTAGCCACTAAATTAAGGGACGAAGGGAAAGTAACCGCGGTATTTTCGGGTGAAGGTGCAACAAGTGAAGGGGATTTTCATGAAGCCCTGAATGTGGCCGCTGTTTGGAAACTACCAGTACTTTTCTGTATTGAAAATAATGGTTATGGCTTATCTACTCCGAATAGCGAACAATTTAATTGTGAACATATTGCAGATAAGGGCAAGGGCTATGGTATAGAAAGTCATATCATTGACGGCAATAATATTGTTGAAGTATACAGCAAGGTGCATGAGTTGTCTGAGAGTTTAAGAAAGGAGCCACGCCCGGTTTTACTCGAATTTAAAACCTTTAGAATGAGAGGTCATGAAGAGGCAAGCGGAACGAAATATGTACCAAAGGAAGTATTGAACGAATGGGCACTAAAAGATCCTATTGAAAATTTTCAAGCTTATCTCAGAGAACACAACATTTTAACAGAGGAAGCAGAAGTTGTTATTAAGACAGCCTACAGCCATGAGATCACTAAGGATCTTAAAGCGGTTTTTAGTGAAAATGAAGTGACATCAACCCTAGAAAATGAATTAAATGATGTTTATAAATCATTTGATATACAGGAAGTTGATCCTGGAGATAAAACTTCAAATATAAGATTGGTAGATGCCATTTCAAAAGGACTGTATCAGAGTATGGAACGGTTTGATGACATGGTGATCATGGGGCAGGATATTGCCTCATATGGAGGCGTTTTTAAAATCACAGAAGGTTTTATGGAGGCTTTTGGACACGAAAGGATACGAAATACTCCAATTTGTGAATCTTCCATTATTGAGGCTGCTTATGGCTTATCGGTAAGCGGTATCAAATCAGTCGTAGAATTGCAGTTCGGAGATTTTGTGAGTTCGGGCTTTAATCCCGTTGTCAACTTACTGGCCAAATCTCATTACCGATGGGGACAAGAAGCGGATATTGTTTTACGCATGCCTTGCGGAGCAGGGGTTGGTGCCGGACCCTTTCACAGTCAGACCAATGAAGCCTGGTTTACCAAAACACCGGGTTTAAAAGTAGTATATCCGGCATTTCCAGCAGATGCAAAAGGCTTGCTGTGCGCTTCAATTGAAGATCCAAACCCTGTATTGTTCTTTGAACACAAACAACTGTACAGGTCGGTTTATCAAGAAGTGCCAGATGATTACTATACCATTCCCTTAGGAAAAGCAGCCTTGCTCAAAGAAGGTGAAGCTGTGACGATTATCACTTATGGAGCAGGGGTTCATTGGGCATTATCCAGTATTGATAAACTCAATGTATCTGCAGACCTTATTGACCTGAGAACGTTACAACCTCTTGACGAGCAGTGCATCTATACTTCGGTTAGAAAAACAGGTAAAGTGATCATTTTACAGGAAGATTCCCTTTTTGGAGGTATTGCTTCTGATATTTCAGCCTTAATTGGCGAAAACTGTTTTGAGAGCCTTGATGCTCCTGTTATACGAGTTGCCTCACCAGAAATGCCCATCCCGTTTGCTAAAAATTTAGAGACAATATATCTTCCCAACGATAGGTTTGAAGAGGCTTTATTGAAATTATTAGAATATTGATTCTTTGGTCATTTGATGCATAGAATTATTTTGTAAATTTGAGACAATAACAAAATTTAAAAACCTAACCGATGAAAAAACTATTATTCTTCTCATTTGTGATCCTTTTTATAAGTTCTTGCGGATCTACACAATCGAGCACTGAGTTCAAACCTAGTAAAAAAACATTAAAAGGAACCTGGAAGGTCACCAACATCAGATTTGTAGGCGAAGAAGGTCTTTACAAAGCAAATTTGTTTGATATGGCTGATTCTGCTTGTTTTAAAGACAGTGAATGGGTATTTATCCCTAACAATGGCTCAGGAAAGTACACTATAAATGCTGGTTCACAATGCGAGGCCGTTGCCACAAGAATTCATTGGTCTTTTTACGAGCCTGGAGATGGGACTTACCAGTTTCAATTCAAATATGTTGATGAAAAGAACAAGCCCATTGATGAAGCCAACCGCGGTTACAGATCAACGATTGAAACTTTAGAAGAAAGTTCGATGACAATGAGAGTTAAAACAACCTTTGACGGTAAGGAATTTGACGTGATCCTTACCTATACAAAAGTTTCAGAAGATTTCGCACTATAAAAACTAAAAGACATGCTTAAAAAAATAAAATTATATGGATTATCACTGGCAGTTATACTGTCATTGAATCTTAGCTGTACAGCCATTCAAAATTCAAATAAAACCCAACGCGGCGCAGCAATAGGTGTAGGAGCAGGAGCCTTGGTAGGAGGTCTTATTGGTGGAAACATTGGTGGGGCCCTTATAGGAGCTGCTATTGGTGGTGCAGCGGGAGGTCTCATTGGCAACAAAATGGATAAACAAGCCAACAAAATTGAAGCCGCTGTTCCCGGGGCTGAAGTAAAACGCGTAGGCGAGGGGATACAAATCATTTTTGACGACAAAAGTGGTGTGAATTTCGCTTTTGATAGCGCTGACCTCACTGTAGATGCAAAGAAAAACCTGGATGCTGTAGCAGAAATATTTATGGAATTCCCTGATACCGAACTGATGATCGAAGGCCATACAGATAGTGTAGGTGATGATAATTATAACATGAAGCTCTCAAAAAGAAGGGCCGATTCGGTTGTCAACTATATAAAGTCTAAAGGAGTAGCGGGAAACCGGTTCAAGGTCGAGGCTTTTGGTGAAACACGTCCTAGGTTTGACAATAATACAAAAGAAAATCAGGCTAAGAACAGACGTGTTGAAATCGGAGTTGCTGCCAATGAACAAATGATACAGGATGCGAAAGCACAGGCAGAGTAATTGATAAATTCCTGCGCCAAAATGAAGTAGCATGGTGCTGTAAACATTTTTAACTAAGAGAGAAGCCTTGCTCATGATTTTTCATGGCAAGGCTTTATAATAGTATATACTTAAATACCAAACTTTAAGATGAGTGGTGCTAATTTTTCATCCAATGTGGCCGCAGTTGTTGTAGCGGCAGGTGCATCAAGGAGAATGTCATCTATCAAACAATTACTGCCATGGAAAAACACAACGCTGCTCGGCTATGTGATCAATCAGTTGGAGGAAGCAGGCGCGGCTCATGTTTTTGTGGTATTGGGTGCCCATCAAAGCGAAATTTTAAAAATTATAGATACTGAAAAAACAAGTGTCATTCAAAACGAAGATTGGCCACAGGGAATGGGTACTTCCATCGCTGCAACCATTGCTCATCTGAAAGATCATCAGCTTAAATTTGACGGTTTATTAGTGGCAGCATGTGATCAACCATTAATTTCATTAAGCCATTATAAAAAGCTTATTCATAGCTGTATAAATAGCGATAGAATTATTGCAAGTTCCTATAGCAACGGTATTGGTATCCCTGTTGTTTTTGATAAAACTTATTTTAAAGAATTAGGTACTTTGCAAATGGATGTAGGAGCCAAATCTATTGTGAACAAGCATCTTGATCGGTTGATATGCTTAGATGCACCTGAAGCCGCCATTGATCTTGATACCAAGGAAAGATATGAGCGATATTATCATACACATGGAGTTGATTTTTAATAGACCACTCTTAGGTTTTATTCCTAAATTTCAGCTAAAAACAAAAAAGTTTGATAACGATTCTGGATCATTTTGAAATGTCTGCGCTGGACCTGGGCTTGGCGCTTACTGCCACTTTATTGTTAGGGATAGGAAAATCAGGCATCAAAGGACTTGGTGTTGTTATTGTAACATTGATGGCCATCGTGTTCGGTGGAAAAACTTCTACAGGAATCCTTATGCCCATGATGATCACAGCTGATGTTTTTGCCGTGATCTATTATCACAGGCATACACAATGGTTCTTTTTAAAGAAACTTTTACCGACAATGGCTGTAGGGGTTCTTTTGGGTGTTTGGTGGGGAAATGATATTTCTGAAGCAGTTTTTAAACAAGTCATGGCTGTTTTTATCTTACTTACTGTGATCGTAATGATCTGGATGGACAGAACAAAAACTTTTGGGATACCTAAACACTGGGCCTTTGCCAGCTCTATGGGTCTGTTGTCAGGGATAACCTCTATGATTGGTAATCTGGCAGGTTCATTTGCCAGTATCTACTTCCTGGCCATGAGATTACCAAAAAATGAATTTATCGGAACAGCCGCCTGGCTATTCTTCATCATAAATGTATTTAAATTACCCTTTCATATTTTTGTTTGGAAAACCGTCACTACAGAAACACTACAATTGAATTTGATCCTGGCACCTGCTATCGTTTTAGGTTTTTTTCTAGGTATTAAACTGGTTAAGGTCATCAATAATGAATTGTATAGGAAGCTGGTACTATTGGTAACTGCCGCCGGTGCACTGATTATTTTATTCAGTTAAACCTGCATTCATTCCCAATTATTCAATACCGGCCTGGTACACTAGATTTTTCGTTCCCTGATTGATGATTTTTTTGGTCTAATGGGAGAGCCTGGTGGTTTGGGAATTAAGCCCCAACTCCCCAAAGATTAGGATAAACTTAAAGTGACCAGACTATTTAGAGGCGTTGAATTTCAGATTGAAGTTAAGATTCCTTTTTAATGAATTCGTTCCATAGATACTTTAGAGATCCCATAAAACTTTGTCACAAATTTAATCACGTTTATAATGATCTCTGTTCCTTTTATAAGACGATAGATGTTGATGGGCGAATTTAGTTTTACAACAAGTGATTAATGTTTAATTTTAGATCACAAAGGAATATTTAAAATACACTTGATAAGAGATTCACAGCCCAGTATAAAAAACCTGAGCAGATAATAAATAATTAAATAAAGTAGAACAATGAAAAAAGTTAGTCTGATCATGTTGATGATCTTTATGGGTTTCGGACCCACATTATTGGCCCAAACAAGTTTGTTTAATGGAAAGGACCTTACTGGATGGAATATCCATGGAACGGAAAAGTGGTATGTTGAAGATGGATTGTTGATTTGCGAAAGTGGTCCTGATGCAGAATACGGTTATTTGTCAACCGAAAAGCACTATAAGAATTTTGAATTAACCCTCAGTTTTAAACAGGAGGCTAACGGTAATAGCGGAGTGTTTATTCGATCTACAATAGAGGGCACTAAAATTACTGGTTGGCAGGTTGAAGTTGCTCAGAAAAGAACTACAGAAGAAGGTGATGCTACAGGTGGTATTTATGAATCTTATGGCCGAGGGTGGTTGATAAAGCCTGACATGGAAAAAGATAAAAATTTAAAAGTAGGGAAGTGGAATACCCTGAAAATAAAGGTTTTAGGATCTCAGGTAACTACCACGTTAAATGGAGTTGAAATGGTTACGCTTACAGACGATAAAATAGGTGCAGGTGAAGGATCAATAGCACTTCAAATCCATTCCGGTGGTGGGATCAAGGTAAAATGGAAGAATATCGAAATAAAGGAATTGTAATTTTGTAATAATTTTGAGTTATTTTTAATGGGAACCTTCGAAGTGATCACTTCGAAGGTTTTCTTTTTTTTAGAACCTGTTTTCTATCTCAGAACTAATATTAACTGAGGCGATCGGAAGTGAAACCCTGAGGGCATTCTTTAATTCTTTAAATCTCGAATGGTGACGATCATTGCAAAAATCAATAGAATATTTCCAATAATTCCGGTATATGGCGAGAGCCCTTTTTGAAGATTATTAAAATCCAGTTCAGAGATATTGATAATCAAAAGAATACTACTCACAATAATAGCAAAGTATAATATGTATGTTTTTTTAATTTTATTTATGTTTAAAACAAGGTTTGTTGCTGATATAATTCTGGGTTAGTCGTAAAATCAAATCTGGGCCTTACAGATTCACCATGCAGCCAGTTCTGCATTTCTTCCTGACTGTATAAGGCTATAGGCATTCTCAATTTAGTATTGTGAATTTCCTTCATAAGGCCTTGAGCCGCTGTAGTGACCACCGTATAGGTTTTCGTATCGGCCCAATGATCATATAATCCTGCCAGGGCAAAAAGCTCATTATTAAACCCAATCTCATACTTGATTTTAGTATTCCCAACATGTTGCCATTCATAAAAGCCATTGACCAGGATCAAGCACTTGTTACCCTTGATATTTTTAAACGATGGTTTTTCATCCAGGGTTTCTATCCTGGCATTTAAGGTGTAATTCCTGTTCCATGTGGCATCGGCCCAATAAGGAATAAGCCCCCATTGGTAAAGTTGGATCAAGCCTTCATCCTCATCAGTAATAACAGGTGTTTTTGGAAAATCAAAGGCCTTGACGATCTCACTGGGGTCAAACGTATCAATCCCTGATATTTTAGCGTCAAACTTTTTTTGCATTTCTTCTTTTTTTTTGGTGATCTTGGTTTGGTAACACATGTTTGGCAATGATTTAATGATGTAGTGATGTAATGATTTAATGAAACAATGAATTAATGAAACAATGAATTAATGTCAAATTACGAAGTTGGTTTCTTCTTCCAATAATAAGAATTTACTTTCATTTTTATTTCTAAATCCTCTAAGGATCCTTTGCACATCTCGGTTGTCTTTTTTAAGAATAAGAAATTCCTTAAGTTCAGACAGGCTGCTGACTTGCTGTTGATGGTCTACAAATCCGTAGCCTTGATAAATACCATTTTCAATCAGTACAAAAGACTTTTCATCTTCGTTTCTTCCTCGTTGGCGAATAAGGTAACTTTTAGTGTCATTAGACATAAAGGCAATGGCTTTATGGACTCTTTCATTGTAGTTTTTAACTGATTCTTCTCCACGGCATATTCCTTTGCATTTTTTGATCTGGTAGTGAAAACATGTATTTACGTTTGATTGCAAATGGCAATATTTAGGACATAATTCAAATTCATCACATACACGTTCCATAAACAACCTGCATTCGGTCGTATTGTAAAACTTCATGATAGGATTTGGTACATTTTTTAAACTATTCCATGCCAGATGAATCAAACCTGATCTGTCTTCATAGGAAAAAATGCCATAACCTTCATTATTTCTTCTTTGGGCTCTGTTATATACAGGGTAGTGCCTTTTGATCTCTGACGATTCCAAAAGCAGCGCCACCAATTCACTTCCAGTTATTTCATAAGTAACATTTACGGTTTGCTGGCACATCGCGACTTCACGATTTTTCTTGTCATAAAAATGGCTCAGCACTCTTTTTTTGATGTTTAAGGCCTTACCCACATAAATGATCTCTTCTTTTTCATCTCTGAAATAGTAGATACCGGTTCTTTCAGGTAACTGGTCAAAAATAGTTTTAGGCAAGCCAGGAGGTAAGGTCGCCTGACGGGATCCAGGTTTTAAAAAGGAAGTAAAAACTTTCTGATCAGTATCCAGTGTTAATAATCTTTCGAAAAGCAGGGTAGTTGCTTTTGTGTCGCCCATGGCGCGATGCCTGTCATTCAAGGGGATGCCAATAGTAGCACAAAGTTTTCCCAAACTGTAGGAGGGAAGCCCCGGTATCAATTTTCGGGAGAGCCGAACGGTGCATAGCTTTTTGCGTCTATAGGGAAATCCCAGTTCGGCAAATTCCTTATGAATAACATTAAAATCGAAATTCACATTATGGGCTACAAAAACGCAATCAGTAGTCATCTCTATAATATCCTTGGCTATTTCATAGAACTTTGGGGCGTCAGCGACCATCTGATCATTGATCCCGGTCAATCTAGTGATGGCAAACGGAATGGCAGATTCAGGATTTACCAGGCTGTGATATTCACGAATTACCTTTTCTCCATTATGAACCAGAATAGCGATTTCGGTGATACGGTTTCCCTGAATCCCCATTCCTGTGGTCTCAACATCAATTATGGCGTATTTTATAATATTGGTATTCATATTGAAGGTCTTGATTTTCTTAACAAATTAAAATCACTTGTAAAATAAGAAAGATATTTTTCTTTATTTTAGATAATCGGAAATTATTAAAACATATATCCATGGAGGAACATTTTTTTCAATGCCCTTATTGTTGGGAAGACATATCGATCTTATTGGATTCTTCAGTACTTAAACAGTATTTGGTGGAAGATTGTGAGGTATGTTGCAACCCAATAGAGATCAATGTTGCTTTTCAGGATAGGGAGTTGATTCATTTTGAAGCCAAAGATCTGGGACAGTGATTTCCGGATCAATCGATCAGGAAAGCTTAGAGATTACTTTTTCCCGCTGACGTTTTGTGTCAAACCTCAAATATGCGATAATCAGGATTGATAAAAAACCACATATTAAAAAACCAATAAAAAGAGGTACAGCTCTTTGATCTACAAATTTTCCAATATAAATACTGATGGGAACTGCCATCATTGTTGATATAAATCCTGTGATGGCGGCACCAATACCCGCAATATGACCGATCGGCTGCATAGCCATCGCCCTTAGATTGCCAAATAGAAAGCCTATAGAAAAGAATTGCATGGCAAAAAATGCCAATAATACAACCACATTGGGGTTATCGGTATTATAAAAAAGAATCAAATACAGTAATGATATACCAAAAAAACTAAAAACGGCTAGATTGATAATTTTTTCCATTCCATATTTAACCACTAGCGTGGCATTTAGAAAGGTAGCTGATCCTATGGAAATTGCCAATCCTGCAAAAATAAAAGGAAACTCTTCTTTAAGGCCGTATTGGCTATGAAATATCTGCTGTGATGAACTTAAATACACCATAAATGAACCGGTAACAAATCCTGAAACCAGTGTATAGCCAATTGTTTTTTTATGCTTGATAAGTTCCTTTAATCCATCGATAAAAATATGCCCTGAAAATTTGACCCGTTTTTCTTCGGGGAGCGTTTCAGGTTGCCTTCTCCAAAACCATAAAGAAACTAAAATACTGAATACTAGTTGTATATAAAAAATTGCTTGCCAGTTATAATGATCCAGAACAAATTTTCCCATAGCAGGTGCTACAATGGGTACCAAGATGAATACCACTGTAATAAATGACATGATTCTGGCCATATAATCACCACTGTAACTGTCTCTTACCATTGCAATACTAATGGTACGCGGGGCGGATAAGCCTACACCCTGAAGGATACGACCAATCACCATCCAGAACAGACTTTCGGAGTTTATACAGATCAAACTGGCAACGATAAAAACAGCAAAACCCATATAAACTATTCGTTTTCGCCCAAGACTATCAGATATGGGCCCGAAAAGTAAAGGACCAATTCCAAGACCAAGAAAGATCATCGTGATCAATAATTGGGTATCACTTGATTTGGTAGTTCCTATGGAAAACCCAATATAATCTAATGCAGGTAACAAAGCATCAATGGCCAATGCTACAATCGACATCAAGGAAGCCATCAAGGCAATGAATTCGAACTGGGAAGGTTTCCGGATTTTCATCCGGCAAAA
>CAZPHF010000044.1:0-22767 GCA_964586115.1 uncultured Flavobacteriaceae bacterium
TTATGGGAATTCCTAAGGAAAGCGGTTTTATTCAATTCGTTCCTGCAGGTGTTCGTACCACCTTGGCCTATCCTACTCCTATTCAGACTTCAAAAGACTTTGACAATGCTCTTAAAAGTAACTTGTATAGTGACCTTAAAGAGAAACTCGGAGAAAAAAAGTTGCTAGATATCATCACAAAAGATGCCATTGAAAATGGAACGCCTATTGCTAAGCTTTTAGAACAAATAGAACAAAATTTAAAAGAAACTAAAACCATTGAAAAAGTAAAATCATCATTTGCAGGTGGTGTTTATGATGATGGTTTGCCGTGGAGCGGTGTATTGGCTGAAATTGACACCAATAAACATAACTGGAAATTTGCGGCCCATATTGCCAAGAAGGAACCCAAAAACGTTCCTGGCCTTATTAAAGAGTTTCAAAAGAAAAATAAAAAGTCAAATAAAATAGAATTAGCTTGGAACGGTGGTTATATACTCAACCCTGAGCTAGTAGGGAAGCTAGGCTTACCGGAAACATATATCGGCTCACCGCTGGGTTTATTGATTATGAATAATAAGGTATTTTGCCCACCTCTCTTTAACAAACCGGCCTTTATTATTTATAAGAATGGCGAGGTAGACATCAGAAAGGTGAACAGTAGAGCAGGTTTTGTGATAAAAGGAAAACAAGGGAAAGTTGTTTTTGGAGCTGAATATTATAACAAGCATAGTAATGAAGCGCCCTGCTATTATGATTTAGCTTATAGTGAAGAAATCATTCAGGGCAATGGTAATATCATTATAAGAGTAGCAGGAAATACAGTGAAACAAGTTATTGAAACAAAGGCCAAAGAATCTGTTCAGATTATTCCTGTAGGAATTACTTTGTCCATACCTCATAAACTGTTTTCTAAGGATCTGTTCGAAGTAGGAAAACCTTTAAACATAAAGTTATTGGAGCCTGAACATAATCCATTTAATTGGGATCAAATTTTATATGCCATTGAAGCAGGTCCGATGTTAATTGACAAAGGGAAACAAATCTTGGATATGGAAGAAGAAGGCTGGAAAACGACTAATTCCATAAAAACCCAAGCTGCCAGGTTAGATTTTACCGATATGAGAGGACCAAAAATAGCCGTAGGAATAACCAATGAAGGTAAACTAATGGTGCTCATGGTAAATGGCAGAATTAGAGAATCTGTGGGAGCAACACATTTTGATATGACAGATATTTTGTTGAAGTATGGTATGCATAAGGCTATGGGCTTTGATCCAGGAGGAAGCAGTACCTTAGTAGTTGATGGTAAAATCATGAATATCTCTCCGTATAATAAAAATTATGAAAAAGACATTTACTCTTTACCTCCTGAACCCAGGTTTGTTGCCAATACTATTATGGCATGGATTGAAGAATAAGTTAATCGTTTCATTTGTAATGAGGAAAAGCAGTTTCTTACAAAGGGTATACTCCTTTTCCTTTAAGATAATTCATTCCATAGAACCATGAGTTCATTCCTTTTTGTAACTTGTGGTCAAGGCAACAAAAACAGACACAAACAATTAATTAAAATATCATGTCAAAAGGTAAGGATTCAAAGAAAAATGTAAAAAAAGAGGCACTTAAAACTCCTAAAGAGAAAAAGGCAGAAAAGAGACTAAAGAAATCTAAATAAGATTCATAATTTTCTGGATAGAATATCACTACAATACAACATCAACAATTAAGGGGTCACTTATATAGTATGAGAGGCTGGAGTTTGTATCAGTGTCAAACATTTTTTGATTTGATGCTGCTTCGAAATGTGCTTTGATTTAGCTACTTGTTTTTGATAAAAAAAAGAAATAAAAATGCAAATTCCTTACGAACAGTTACAGGATGTATTGCACAAACTTTTTATAAAGCACCAATTTGCTGAGGAAAAGGCCAGATTGATGGCCAAAGTAACGACACGTAACACCTTAGATGGCGTCGATTCACATGGAATAAACCGCGTACCTCTTTTTATTGATTACGTGCGGAAGGGAATCGTAAAAGTTGATACAGAAGCAGAAAAAGTGGCAACTTTTGGAAGTATAGAAAGATGGGATGGTAATTTTGGTCCGGGTATTATCAATGCTGTAAAGTGTACAAATCGAGCAATAGTATTGGCAAAGGAGCATGGAATGGGATTAGTGGCATTGCGCAATACCAATCACTGGATGCGAGGTGGCGCTTATGGATGGCAGGCTGCGGACGAGGGCTGTATTTCAATTCTTTTTACAAACACACAACCAAACATGCCACCCTGGGGAGCTAAAGATAGTCGCATAGGAAATAATCCATTTGTCATATCTATACCAAGAAAGGAAGGTCATATCGTTTTGGATATGGCCCTTTCTCAGTTTGCATTTGGCAAGATCAATGACTATATCCTGAGTTATTTAATGACAAGGATTTGCATGAAAAACTGCTCAATGAAATTATCGATTACACCCATGATGTAGAACCAATGGGACCCAAAGATAAAGTTTATTATCCCGGAGAACGGACTTTGCAAACCAGAGAAAGGAGCTTGAAAGAGGGAATTCCTGTAAACGAAGTTGTTTGGAAAAAGGTGTTGGAACTATTAGGATAAAAAAATGAAATCCATGAGTTAAAAAGAGACAGAAGTATCAATATCAATTTAAAAATACAGATTAAAACGGACACATATAGGAATGGGAAAAATGAATGATAAACTAATCTTAATCACAGGGGGATCAAGCGGTATTGGAAAAGCCGCCGCCATAAATCTTCATGGTCAAGGAGCCAGAATAATTATTCAAGCCAGGGATGTTGAAAAACTCAAATTGGCTGCGAAGGAAATTGACCCTTCCGGAAACAGGATTAGCTACTACTCGACAGATTTAACTGACCAGGAAGCGGTTGTGTCAGCCGCCAAGGAAATCATTGAAAATGAAGGGGTTCCTGATGTTGTCATCAATAGTGCTGGCGCTGGTGAATGGTTATCATTTAAGGAAGCTGCAGTGTCTCACTATAAGGACACCATGGATTCGCCCTATATAGCAACGGCACTTACTTGCAAGGTGTTTTATGACATCATGCAAAAACGAGGGAATGGGCATTTTATAATCATCAACTCAGCCGCATGTTACTTTTCATTTCCAGGTGCCACTGGATACAGTCCTGGAAGATGGGCCATGTTAGGTTTTTCAAGATCATTGCAAGCGGATCTATATCATACAAACTTTAAGGTTTCAATGATTGCCTTTGGTAAAGTTGAATCACCATATTTTGAAAACAATCCGCGAAGTGAAGACCGTATTCCAAAAATTGCTAATTGGCTGATTCCAACGATGTCCTTAAAAGCTACCGGGCAGGTTATAGCAAAAAATGTAAACACAAAAAAAGCAATCGTTATCAAACCATTTTTGATGTCTTTGTTTGTTTTTTTAAACCGCCTTTTCCCGGGAATGTTCAGGTGGCTGATGAGAATTACCGGATATAAATAGACAATTAACGAATTGATGTAAAGAAGATAATGACAGATAGTAAAATAAGTATAAGACCTGAAATTAAGAATATTGGGACAACTGAAAATAAGAGTCAAGAAGAAAGATTTCAAAACTTGACTCTACGTCCTATCATTAAGTTACAGCATGAATTATTAATCGCATTTTTTCAAAATTATCTAAAAAGAAAAAGGATTGATTTCGAGGGGCTAAGCACAATGAAAAGGAATGAATTAGTATCAAATATTTTTAAAAATGACACGATGTTTAAAACTGAACTAAGAGGTTTGATCATTGGTCATTTCACCCTGGATGAATTTGTGACCTACCAAGATATGGCTGCAGATACGAACAAAAGAATCCTGGCCATGATTAAAGAACGATTACTTTCTGTACTTTTATAAAAAATGGATGTCGAGTTAGTTGGCATTTTACAATGCATTGATTATCACTAATAAATCCAAAAGAATAGTTTAAATAAATAAAGATGAGAGTCTTAAGTATATTTGTAGTTGTCACTTTTTTTATGATTGTTTGCCAGAAAGGCTATGCTCAAACTGCCGAAATTGGAATGGCTTCTTTTTATAATGATAAATTTGAAGGAAAAACCACAGCTAGTGGAGAGCTGTTTAGCCAATCAAAATTAACAGCTGCACATCGCACACTTCCCTTTAAAACAAAAGTTAGAGTGACCAATCTAGACAATAGAAAATCGGTTATTGTAATTATAAATGATCGTGGCCCTTTTGTTAAAGGTAGAATATTGGATCTTTCAAAAAAGGCCGCAGTCAAACTTGATTTTATTGACAAGGGCGTTGCCAAAGTTAAGTTAGAGGTTGTAAAAGACAAATAGAGGCTCAGTCAGTAAGGAGAAAAAATCAATGCAAACCAGGGTAACAAATAGATCCGTTTAAAACTTTGAAAAAAATATGAATGAGGTTGATTGGATAGGTTTTATCGGAGTTTTTCAAATATTATTGGCCTATGTGCTCAATGTTATGGGTAAGGTTTGTAAGAATGATTTATCTTTTATTTTATTGAATCTTATAGGGGCAGGAATGGCCTGTTACGCTTCTATATTAATGAATTATTTACCGTTTATAGTATTAGAAGGTATATGGGCGGCAGTATCATTGATCGCTTTAATCAGATACAGGACGAGCAATAAAACAACAGTGAATTGAAAAAAAAGCTAAAAGATTTGATATGGCTGCTTACTTTTGTATTTCTGAGCTTTGCTGCGCAGGCGCAGCAGGCTGTAAAAACCCATGAAGAAATTGAAATTAATGGAATATCTCAATGGATAGGAGCAAAGGGTGCTGATGATACAAAGCCTTTGCTACTCTTCTTGCATGGCGGTCCGGGGTTTTCTTCAAGAAATTATTCAAAGAAATTTATAAAGTACCTTCAAAAAGATTTTATTGTAGCCCAATGGGATCAAAGGGAAACCGGAATAACCTCTCATTGGGGACCGTATGATGATACCTTGACATTAGAATTATTCCATCAAGATACTGAAGAGGTTATTGACTATTTATTAAAGAAATTTTCTAAGAAGAAAATTTATCTTGTTGGATTCTCTTGGGGAGGATTCTTAGGACTGCATTTTGCCAATCAACATCCTGAATTGTTACATGCCTATATATCGGTTAGCGGTATGATTCATCAGAACGAAAGTGAGCAATTGACCTTGGCGCTTCTGAAAGAAAAAGCGACCCTTTCGGGAGATAAAAAGGCATTAGAGGAAATTTCAACAATCAAGGTCCCATTCACTTCCTGGGAAGAATTATATGATCAAAGAAAATGGACAGCTCATTATTTTAATAATAATAAATCCAATGGGAAGTACCCAAGAAAAATATTTCAAGAATGGGAGGTAAAATGGATGCCGATCTTTTTGGAGGCTGCGAAAGTCAATTATGCTGAGACAGCTCCGGCTCTTGATTGTCCTATTTATTTTTTTGTCAGTAACAAAGACTATGTCTCAAATTATTTGGTAGTTGAAAACTATTTCAACAAGCTTGATGCGAGTGAGAAAGAAATCATTTGGTTTGAAAAATCGTCTCATGAAATCCCCAGTGAGGAACCGAGAAAATTCAGTGAAGAATTAATAAAAGTTGCAAATCAGATCAACAAATAAAAAGAGAGCAGGTACGAAGTCAGCATAAACATAACGACTTAGTTCACTAGTAAGTTTCAGCTAAAATAATATAGGTTACTATGATTGTAAGAAGGGTTATAACAGTTCTAATTGTATGTTGTTTTGGAATGATTTTTACGTCCTGCAATATTCCAAAAAAGGAACAGGAAACAAATGCTGAGATGGCTTTTTTTGAAAAAGAAAACTATGTATTTACAAACGTTGGAGATAGTTTGCAAATGACCTATTTAGATCTTGGAGATAAAAATGATGCTATTGTTCTACTCTTGCACGGGGAGCCCAATTATTCTTTTGTCTACCGAAATATTGCTCCCAAAATAGTCCAAAGCGGCTATAGGGTTATTATTCCGGATTTGGTTGGTTTTGGTAATTCAAGTAAGCCAAACCAAAAGGAATTGATTACCTACTCCAATCATACAAAATGGCTGACTAATTTTATCACAAATCTTGATTTGGATCATATAAATTTATTTGCCCATGATTGGGGAGCTATGATTTCATTGCGAATAGTAGCTGATCAGCCAGATCGTTTTGAAAAGGTGGCCATTTCATATGGTTATTTATTTGAAGGAACGGAGCAAATACCAGAGAGCTTTGAGAATTTTAAAGAATATGCAAATAATGATGCCTCATTTTTACCGGGAAATATTATGAATTGGGGCTCAAATAAAGATTTATCAGATTCAATTGTAGCGAAATATAATCAGCCATTCATAATTGAATCAGACTATTATTCGGTTAGAAAATTCCCTTCGATGATTCCTATGGACCCTGATGAGAAAGAAGCAATCATCAATCAAAAACTAAATCAAAAACTTGCTAAGTTTGATAAGCCCTTCCTCACAATTTGGGGAAATCATAAAGATTCCATGTGGATGGGGAAAGATTCTATTTTACAGGTGAATATTTTAGGGGCGAAAAGTCAAAAACATGCTACCTTAGCATCGAATCATTTTATTCAGGAAGATCAGCCCGAAAAATTGACAAAATTATTGCTGGATTTTTTTGAATAGAATGCTTTAAGCAAATGATAGCTCTATATATATTTTACTAAAGTATTCCATTAATGAACGATAAAAAGAATCCTATTGAAGAGCAACCCAACAATCCTTTGCACGGGGTAAAATTGGCAGAGATCTTAGATTGGTTAGTCGAAAATTACGGATGGGAACAAATGGCCATAAAAGTTAATCTCAATTGTTTTAAAAACAATCCAACCGTGAAGTCGAGCCTCAAGTTTTTAAGAAGAACACCCTGGGCAAGAGAAAAGGTCGAGAGACTTTATCTTGATTTAAAGAGATAAAAACGTTTGAACTAGTCTTTGCAAAGGGAACCAATCGATTCTTATGCAGCACTATATAGTATGTTATTGTGAATTGGCGGTGAAAGAGTAATTTTACGTAAATTGCTGACTTATAAACTCAATCAAAAATTACACTGTCGTCTGACAGCGAAAAATGTATTAAAAATTTAACTTAACCTCAATAAAATGAAAGCAACATTTATAGTAAAAATTGTATCTCTTTTTGTAGTGCTGGTAAGCATTAGCTGCAAAAATGAAGTGAAAGAAGAAAATAAGGAAATAGTACTTACCTCTGGAGTTTTAAAGGAATATATGGATACCTCGGTTAAGCCTGGTGATGACTTTACTTCTTATGTGAATGGCACCTGGATGAAAAATACTGAAATTCCTTCGGATAAATCTTCATATGGTATTGGATATATCCTTGTTGAAGAATCGGAAGATAACGTAAAAGAGATTATTGAAGGATCAGCATCAGGAGATTTTGAAGAGGGATCGGATGAACAAAAGGTTGGAGATCTTTACAAATCTTATATGGATCTTGAAACAAGGAATAAGCTTGGAGCTTCTCCCTTGCAAAATGAACTTGATAAGATTGACGCTATAAAAAATTATGATGAATTGGCTACTTATTTTGCTTATGCGAATAAATATGGAATGAGCGTACCCTTATCCCTTTTTGTATATCAGGATTTAAAAAACCCAACTATTTATACAGTGTATACCTGGCAGTCAGGTTTAGGGTTACCAGACCGTGAATATTATCTAAAAGAAGACGAGCGCTCTCAGGAAATTAAAGTTAAATATGTTGAACATATTTCAAAAATGTTTGATCTGGCGGGATTGCCAGAGGGTAAAAATGCTTCTACGACGATTATGTCAATTGAAACCGCATTGGCAGAAAAGCAAATGCCAAAGGAAAAAACCAGAGACCTGGTCAGTTTGTATAATATGTTCTCAATTGATACGCTTTCCAATATCATGCCTAATTTTAACTGGTCGGCCTATCTTGAAGAAGCTGGAATGAAGGAGGAGAAAAACCTTGGTGTGTTGATGCTAGACTATACAAAAGCTTTAGACAAAATTATCACATCAACTAGTCTTGAAGATTGGAAAACCTATTTAAAATGGGGTGCTCTCAATAATAATGCATCGCGTTTGAGTGAAGTAATAGGAGATCAAAATTTTGATTTCTATAGTAAAGAACTTAGGGGAACACCAGAACAAAGACCTTTATGGAGACGCGGCGTTGCGACGGTAAATGGAACTTTAGGGGAAGTTGTAGGTAAAGTATATGTAAAAAAGCACTTTCCGCCAGAAGCAAAGGAAAGAATGGAAACTTTAGTGGCAAATCTCTTAAAAGCCTATGAGCAAAGTATTAATGAACTTGATTGGATGAGTGCCGACACGAAAAAGGAGGCCTTGGATAAACTAAGCAAATTTACGCCAAAAATTGGGTACCCTGATAAGTGGAAAACCTATGATATAGCCATTAAGGGAGATGACCTTTTTGGTAATTTGCAAAAAGCAGGCTTGATGGAATACAATCGCGAACTGGCTAAATTAGGACAGCCTATTGATAAAACGGAATGGGGTATGACACCTCAAACGGTCAATGCCTATTATAACCCAACTTTAAATGAGATCGTTTTTCCGGCAGCCATATTACAACCTCCATATTTTGATATGAATGCTGAAGATGCAGTAAATTATGGATCTATAGGAGCTGTAATCGGTCATGAAATTGGTCATGGTTTTGATGATTCTGGCAGTACTTTTGACGGTGATGGACTTATGCGTAACTGGTGGACAGAAAATGACATAGAGGAATTTAAAAAGCGAACTTCTGCCTTGGTGGCTCAATATGATGCGTTCGAAGCTTTACCTGGTCTAAATGTTAATGGCGAATTTACCTTGGGTGAAAACATAGGGGATCTTGGCGGTCTTAGTATTGCTATAAAAGCTTATAAAATAGCATTGAACGGTAAGGAATCACCTGTTATGGATGACTTTACCGGAGAACAACGGATTTTTATCGGATGGGCCCAAGCATGGAGAAGCAAAATGCGAGATGAAGCATTGCGTGTTCAAATAAATACGGACCCTCATTCTCCAGCTGAATTCAGGGTAAATGGTGTGGTTCGAAATATTCCTGAATTTTATGCAGCATTTAACGTTCAAGAAAGTGATTCTTTATTTTTATCACCTGACAGTCGTGTAAAGATCTGGTAACATTAAATTGATCTAAGAATTGTAATAATAGACCACCTGTTCGTAAGGCGATACAAAGTATTCCTGCCTTAAAGAGACCAGGTGGTCTAATACTTAAAGCAAGGGACAAGAGCGGTAGGCTGCGTGTTTATATAAAATGATCTATAGAATAATAATTTTTTTGGTACTCAATTTTAGTGCCTTGGGCATTGGAGGTTTCTTTACAGGAAAAGGTGTACCATCAGAATGGTACAATAATTTAAATAAAGCCCCATGGTCACCACCTGGTTGGGTTTTTGGATTTGCCTGGACAACGATCATGATTTGCTTTGCGTTATATATGTCTTATGCCTGGACCAGGGTTGCCGATCTAAAGACTTTAGGGATCTTATTTGCGCTACAATGGATTTTAAACATCGCATGGAATCCGGCATTCTTCTATTTTCATAATGTTTCCATTGCCCTGGTGATTATTTGTTTACTTACAATTCTTGTTGGCTATTTCTTAGTTGCATACTGGTCTGATTTAAAAATATTATCTTTATTTATTATGCCATATTTTGTTTGGTTATTAATCGCTACATCTTTAAATGCTTATGTTCTTATAAGGAATTGAGGTTTGAAGTATTTAGATATCTTTATTTTAAGTATAGTTCAATAGTTGAAACTTCAATGACTATTGAAATAATAAGTAACTTTAGTACATAATGAAGCATCCTAAAAAAATAAGCATATCCGTATTTGCCAGGTTTCATGCCTTTCCTGTTACACAAATAGGAGGGATGTTTGGGATCTTATATTCGTTTGGCGACCTCATCATAGACTTCAGATAATGGGAGACGGGATGGGTATAGTCATGGTAATCACCATTATTTTGTTCGCAAGATTGGGTGTTAGACTTTTTATGGCCTATAAGGAATCTAAGAAAGGTGATAAAAACTAAAATTTTGTGATCAGGCGAACTTATTTCTATGAAACCTTAACGAAAGCCAATTTATAGTTTAATAAATTTGAAATATGTTTATGCGAAGTTTTAGACGATTCAATGGTAGATTTTTGAGCATTTCTATTGTGTTTATATTATTGTCAACAATAGCCTGTTCAAAAATGAACAAACCCAATAAAGAGTCAACAACTGTTGAGGTTACCGAAGATTTGACAGCCATTCTGGACACGATCTGGAGGACTGAACAAGAACCCATTTCATTGCGAGATGATTTTATAGATACGTATGGTGTAGATTCTAAAGAAGCCCAAGAGCAACAGGAAATTTATAAAGAAAATCATACCATTAATGAAAAAATAATAGAAGATATACTTAGTCGTTATGGTTGGCCTGATCAAGAGCTTATTGGTGAACAGCACAACCGAACAATATGCAACGTTATTCAGCATTCAGATAATGAGATTAGGATCAAGTATTTACCTATGATGCAACAAGCAGTAAAAGATAAAAAATTAGATCCGGCCTTTTTGGTCAGGGCAGAAGATCGAATAGCAACAGAAAGAGGTGATCTGCAAATTTATGGAGGTCAAATGAAATATTATCCCGAAACCAAAAGTTTCAATGTATGGCCAGTAGCCGATCCTGTGAATATCGATAAAAGGAGAGCTGCCATTGGGCTTGGACCCATAGCCGAGCATTTAAAAAACAGATTTGATTTTGACTGGGATCTTGAGGAGCAAATAAGACGGACAGAAGCGTTCGAAAAGCAACGATTTGAGCAGACAGCTGAATAAAATCAAATGAATATATAGGAAATTAAAGTCAATTTAGTTTGAATTATTGCGGCAAAGGTTTACCTTTAATTTAGACATAAATTATTGTCAATTCAGCATCACAAAAAACGTTTCAATTAAGCATATGAATTTAAATATAGCAGTACTAATAGACGGAGACAACATACCATCTGCTCATGTAAAAGAGATGATGGAAGAAATTGCGAAATATGGAAATCCAACCATAAAAAGAATTTACGGAGATTGGACTAAACCTCATTTGTCAAAGTGGAAGAATCTCTTACTTCAAAATGCCATTACACCTATTCAGCAGTATGCCTATACAACAGGAAAAAACGCTACCGATTCAGCCATGATTATTGACGCCATGGACATTCTTTATTCGGAAAAAGTAAATGGGTTTTGCCTGGTGTCAAGCGATAGTGACTTTACTCGCCTCGCCACAAGATTGAGGGAAGCTGGGATGCAGGTCATAGGGATTGGGGAAAGAAAGACACCAACGCCTTTTATTGTAGCCTGTGATAAATTTATCTATGTTGAGATCATTAGAAATCAGTCTGAGAAAAAGGAAGATGCTGATCAAAAGGATAAAATCAAAGACAGTATAGACAAAATAACACCAAAAGTAATTAAATTGATTTCCACGACCATTTCTGATTTATCGGATGAGGATGGCTGGGCCTTTCTCGGTGATGTAGGAAGTTTGTTACAAAAAAAACAACCCAATTTTGATTCCAGAAATTATGGATTTGAAAAATTAACTCCATTGATCAAATCTATAGGCTCTTTTGACCTGGAGCAAAGAGAGAATCCTAAAAGCAGACATAAACTTATTTTTGTCAAAAATAAGGAAAGACGAAAAGCAAAGACTAGAAACTAATGGCTCATTACTAAGCATGACAATAAAATGAATGAACTATTAACTTTTGCAATTCTGACCTTTACCTCTTTCTTTACGCTGATAAATCCTTTGGGTACCATGCCAATTTTTATGACCATGACTGCCGATTTAGATCAACAGCACAGAACAAATACTGCAAGAAAGGCGTCAATTGTTGCTTTTATAACTATTGTATTTTTTGCTTTTTCTGGTCAGGTATTGTTTAATTTTTTTGGAATTTCTGTGAATAGTTTTAGGATAGTGGGTGGTGTCATTTTTTTTCTAATGGGAATGGATATGCTGGAAGCCAGATTAGGGAAAGTGAAAATAAAGGAATCTGAAGTTAAAACCTATATCAATGACATCTCAATAACTCCTTTGGCGATACCAATGATATGTGGCCCCGGAGCGATTACGAATGCTATTGTTATGATGGAAGATGCGGATTCAATTGAAAAAAAAATAGTATTGATATTGACGATTCTTTTGGTCATACTTTTAACATATTTAATACTTTATAGTGCTTCCAAAATTATAAAGGTACTGGGAGTAACAGGTAATAACGTACTGATGCGCCTCATGGGACTCATTGTTATGGTGATTGCAGTAGAATTTTTCTTTAGTGGTTTAAAACCTATTATCATCGATATGATAAAATAAGTATTGATAAACTTATCTGAGGTACAAGGATGATACCCATCCAAATATCAGCAGTAATGCTTAAAGTTTGGACCAAAAGACCAAGTAATCGCTCTATAATTAAGGTAAAGAATGAACTTATTTAGAAAATCTATCTATACACTGACTTTAGTACTTCTACTGATTCCATTCGAAGGTTTTGGCCAGAAGAAAGAGTCAGAAAAAACCTTGAACACTGAATTGACTGAGGCTGCAAAGGAAATCATTTTATCAGCCGGCACCTGTACCCTGATTACTTTAGATCAGAAAGGACGACCAAGGGCTAGAATAATGGATGCCTTTCTTCCTGAAAGTGATTTCACGGTTTGGTTTGGAACAAATCCGAAAAGCAGAAAAGTAAATCAAATTACAAATGATTCCAGGGTCACTTTATTTTATAGGGATCACGATGATTCCGGATATGTGATGATCTATGGTATAGCACAAATAGTTAATGATCCCAGAGAAAAGGAAAAGCATTGGAAAGAGGAATGGGAGTTTTTTTATAAGGATAAACAAAATGATTTTGTGTTGATCAAAGTTTCACCTGTTTGGATGGAGGTTGTCAGCAATACCCGAGGTATAATTGGAGATCCCGTTACTTGGGAGCCGCTAAAAATATCATTTGATGCAACAAAGGAGTGATAAGAAAATTACTTGTGTTAAGTAAAAATCGTTTAAAAAGATTTAAAAAACTAAACTTTCAAGAAGATATGAAAAATATGAATAAGATCATTTATGTTGCAGTATCGCTATTGTTATTGCAGGTATCATGTACTGGTAAAACCTTGAAAAGCGATTATAAAGGTGAATCCTTTACAGCTGAACACGAACAAGTTACTAAATTGATGATCCCTGGAATTATTCATTGTGAACTTTATGATATAGGCGGAGAAGGAATTGCGTTTTATGATGTAGATTCCACTAATAATGGCAGCGGAAACTTGAATAAAGGAACCGACTCTTTAAGTACTTTTAGAATCAATGAAGGGATGGATATATCCTATACCAAGTTTTTTGATAGTATTGATAATTCAGTTTTCAATTTTGTCCAGACCAAAGAAAATCAGTTGTATGTGGGGTAGACAGAGCCCGGAGAATGGATAAATTATACGGTAGAGGTAAAAAGACAGGGCTGTATAAAATAGGGCTTATGTATACTTCAAATGGAAATGGACAAATATCATTTGCTGTCAATGGTGTTGATATGACAGGACCTATTGATGTCATTTCGACTTATGTTGAGGCAGATACATTGCAATGGAGACAATGGCATCATTGGAATTACATGGAGAATATAGCTGAAATCAAATTAACAGCTATTGGAGACAAACATTAAAACTTCATAAAATGTAAGAATGAGGTAGAACATATATTTTTTTTAGTTCAAACAAACTTTTCGAAAAAATTCAGGTCTAAAATAAAAAATAAGGAATCTTGAATAAAGAAGCGGATCTTATTAAAAGATTAAAAAATCCGAGGCTTAAGGATAAAGCTTTTAAGGAGCTTTTTGATTTATACCAAGAACGACTTTATTGGCATATTAGGAAAATAGTAATTACACATGACAATGCAAATGATGTTTTACAAAATACATTCATCAGAATCTTTAAGGGTATTGATAATTTTAAAGCGAAAAGTACATTACACACCTGGATGTATAAAATCGCCTACAATGAATCTATTCGGTTTTTAGAAAAAAACAAAACAACAATAGCATTCTCCTTAAGCGAACCTAACATTGATTATTCAAAAATATTGACTCAAGATGCCTATTTTAATGGTGATGAGATACAACTCAAACTTCACAACATACTTTCTAAATTAAGCGTAAAACAGCAACGTGTGTTTCAAATGAAATATTTTGATGATCTCAGTTTTAGAGAAATATCAGAAATACTAGGCATTAGTGAAAATACGCTGAAGTCCTCCTATTACAGTGTAGTAAAAATTATTGAAGAAAAAATTGTTGCTTAAAAAACAAACTAATACAAACTTTAAAGGTCTAACGAATACTATGTTGAACTCTAACGCAAATAATAAGAAGCCCACTAAACAAAAGGGAACACATTTTTTAAAAGATGATATCCCAAAAAATGAACTCACAAAAGAGCATAAAGATTATTTAGGAATGGACATTCCGGATAATTATTTCGCTGCTTCAAAAGAAGATATTTTGAAAAATATATTGACAGAAAAAGAGCCAAGGCGAACTTTGTTTGGACTTAGGCCGATCATGGCCTACCCAATTGCGGCTTCGATTTTAGTTCTCGTTGCTCTTTCTCTGTGGTTGCCTTACAGTGGAGAGGATAATGGCTCAAAAGTAACTGAAATGGATATCGAGACTGGTGAGAATTCATATAACAACTTTTCTCAAGATGATTTTTTGATAAATTCATTATTTGTAGAAGACGATGAATTGAACCAGTTTCTTGCTGATTTTGTATTCAAAGAAATTTTAGTTGAAGCAGAGGTGTCAGAACAAGAATTGGAAAATGTATTTATCAACTCTCTTTTTATAGAAGACTCATTAATAATCAATTACCTTGATTCAAACCTTGTAGAAAATGTAGTTTTTTAGTGCCTAACAAACTAATTTGAAATTTTGGGTTCTAATAAGTAAAACAAGTATCAATTTTAAATTCACTAGTCATGAGAACAACAAATATAAAAACCCTAATTGCAATTTTTAGTTTTGTACTACTTTTTACATCAGTTAATTTTCTTTTTGCTCAGGAAACAGATGTTGATCCGATTATGAATCAATTGTCATTAAAACAGCAGGAAATGTTGCAAACACAACGTCAAGTTATGTTGAGAAATCGCGAACAACTTAAAGCTTCGTTAACAACAGAACAGTTGACTATTCTTAAGGATCAAACGCAAACGAGGGAACAAATGAGAGAAAGATTAAGAGAATCTTTCTCCAATGAACAAAATCAATTGGTTCAAAATCAGGAAGGACAACTACGTCAGGTAAGAGAACAATTCAGACGTTCATTAACGAAAGATCAAAGACAGATGTTACGAGAACGTGTGCAGCAAACCAAACAAGCCAGAGACCAAGGTGAAATTGGAAATGGAAAAGGTTATGGCGGCCCTGGAGATCGTCCAAGAGGAAACGAAGGCGGAAACGGAAAGGGAAAGAATTAGAGCGTTTAAAAGATGAAATATCTTGGTTCCATATTCGAAAAAAGGTTAATAGGGTTTTGGTTGCTGCTGTTTACAGCGGCAACCAACAGTTTGTTTGCTCAAGAACCTGTCAAAGAAGATGAAATTGACCGTCTTCTTGATGAGCTCATTTTCAACGAGCAACAATTTGTTGATGATATTTTAAATTCGTTCAATACCTATAATTTTATTTACACCAGCATTTCATTTGATAGCAATACCTATTTCACTGGAAGGGATTCAGGAGTCGATCAGTTTAATTTGGTTCCGCAAATAGCTTATTACAGTTCGTCAGGGTTTAACCTAAGTATTTCAGGTGTTTTTTATGAAATATATGAACCAAATTGGGACTTCACCAGCATCTACGCTGGTTACTACCATACCATTGGTAAAAAGAAACTTTTTAATTTCAATGTTGGATATTCCCACTATTTTTATAGTGATGGGTGGGATGCATTTACCAACTCTATTGATTTGGGTCTGGGAATACGAAATAAAAAACAAACACTTGGAACAAAACTATATGGATCTTATTTATTTGGAACTGATCAATCTTTTCAAATCACCTCACGTAGTTTTGCAAGCGCCACTATAGTTAGGCAAAATAATTTCGTTTTAAAATTCAGGCCACAGTTAAATATATTAATTGCTCAACAAACGATTGCTTTAGAACAACTCAATTCTCAGGAAAATGAGGCAATTACGGAATATATTTATAATGATATTTTCGCTCTGTTGAATACTTATGTAAACTTACCATTTAGATTATCCACTAGATCATGGGATTTTGAGCTGGGCTACAATATTAATTTCCCTATAAGGGTTGAGACAGAACCCAATTTAGATCCAACGGGTTATTTCAATGCATCAATTGGTTACTTAATTGATTTAGATAAGAGAAAATAATTCGATTTTCGCTTATAATCCTTAACTTCATTGCCGTTGTACTTAAGACTTGCTCTTATCCATATTGGAGATAGTGCAGCGGTTTTTTTAATTGTTGAACCCAAACAATTCTCTATCAAAAGAAATAAAATAATGATTCACCTAATTGTGGGAAATACAGGTTCAGGGAAAACAACCTATGCCAATCAATTGAAAAAAACAACGGGCGGGATTGTATTTTCTATAGACCAATGGAACAACACACTATTTCTCCCTGATAAGAAGCCAGCTGATGGACTCGAATGGTTTTTAGAAAGAATTGAAAGGGTTGAAACAATCATCGTTAGTTTAATAAGTCAATTGGAAAGTGAAAAAACAGAGGCCATTTTAGACCTTGGCTTATCTAAATTTGAGCATAGAGAAAAATTCAGAAGGTTTGCAGATGACAATGGTTATCAATTGAAAACGCACTTTTTAGATGTTCCTAAAGAAATACGATTGGAGCGTGTGATGAATAGAAATCTTAAAAAAGGAGCTACTTTTGAATTCGAAGTGACAACGGAAAACTTTGATTTTATGGAAGCCTGGTTTGAAAGGCCAACAGATTCAGAAATGGAAGGCGGTATTACTCTAACAGATTAGATTTAAGTCATAGATGACCCAAAAAATACAGACCGTCAATTTTATAGAGCTCAACCTTGCTATCCTTTTTATTAGTACATCAGGTGCCTTAGGAAGATATATAGACTTACCCATTCCTATCACAATAGGCTTAAGATCATTAATAGGAGGTATCGCCTTGTATCTATTCTGTAGATGGAAGAAAATAAGCTTTCATGTTGAGGGTCATGACAGGAAAACTATTTTTTTTGGAGGCTTGTTATTGGGTCTTCACTGGATCACTTATTTTTATGCGTTGAGATTATCAAATGTGGCTATTGGGATGTTATCACTTTTTACATATCCGGCGATAACGGCAATTTTAGAGCCGATATTTCTTAAAACCAGAATTTTAAAAATTCATATAATATTAAGCCTGTTCGTTTTAGTTGGGATCTATTTCCTGGTGCCTGATTTTGACATCCAGAACGACGACGTTAAAGCAGTAGGATTTGGAGTATTTTCTGCCCTTTGCTACGCTATCCGGAATATAATAATGAAAACTAAAATCGACCATTATGATGGTTCATTGCTCATGGCCTATCAATTATTGGTCATCACGGTAGTGTTGAGTCCGTTTGCTTTTTTTCTTGATACTTCGCACGTTGCCGAATATTTACCAGCAACGCTCCTGTTGGCTTTATTGACAACTACCATTGGGCATACGCTGTTTCTCCATAGTTTAAAGCATTTTTCAACCGTTACCGCAAGTATAGTGAGTTGTAGCCAGCCCTTATATGGTATACTAATCGGAATAATCTTTTTGCAGGAGTACCCAAAAGTTACTACTATCATTGGAGGGACTATTATTATATTTACAGTTATTATAGAGAGTCTAAGAGTGTATAGGTTGAACAGATTTTGATAAACCATGGAAATAAAAATAAATGATTCAATAAAAACTTCTATAAGATATGATCAAAATTAATCGACTACATCATATAGCCGTTATCTGCAAGGATTACGAAAAATCCAAGCAGTTTTATATCAACCATTTGGGTTTTGAAATTGCTGAAGAAATTTATAGAGAAGACCGACAATCTTATAAACTGGATCTTGTGCTTAACGGTCAGTATCTTATAGAATTATTTTCTTTCCCAAACCCTCCGGAACGGCTTACAAGACCCGAAGCAACGGGCTTACGACACATCGCATTTGAAGTGGATCATTTAGAGGGAAGTATTCAAACTTTAAAAGCGAAGGGTGTTCTGGTAGAACCAGTACGAATTGATGAATTTACAGGTAAACCATTCACTTTCTTATTTGATCCTGATCATTTACCTATTGAACTTTATGAAAAATGATACAAATCGAACAGTATATAGACAACTTTTCTTGCCAAATGAACCAAGGTGGAAGACAACCTTGGGAAATGATGCAACAAATAGGTGAATTAATCAATGCCAAGATCAAAACCTTGGATAACAACTATACCATCGCCCAGGGTATCGCCATTCATAAAACAGCCCTTATTGATACTAACGTGGTCATGAAAGCACCCATCATCATTGGAGAGAATTGTTTTGTAGGAGCAAACTCTTATTTGAGAAATGGTGTCATTTTATACAATAATGTATCAATTGGAACCGGTTGTGAAGTTAAATCTTCCTTGATTTTTGGGTACAGCTCTATAGCACATTTTAATTTTATAGGAGATAGTATCATCGGGCAGCATGTCAATTTTGAAGCGGGGTCGATAACAGCAAACCATTTTAATGAAAGAGAAGATAAGACTATATTTGTAAAGAGCGAGGGTGTCATTATAAATACGAAAGTTCAAAAATTTGGTTCATTGGTAGGTGACTATTCAAAAATTGGAGCAAATGCAGTTTTGTCGCCAGGAACTCTTCTGGATAAAAAGTCAATTGTGAAGCGGCTTGAACTGGTTGAGCAAATAAAGTAATAGATACATGTTATTGCTTTGTTATTCATAAATTAAAAGTCAATAAATATGACCGCCACTAAATCAAAAACAAAATAATTCATAAGTAAAATCAACTATGCATATTAAGAAAACTTACTCCACTTTTCAAATGGCTTGGTGGACCCGTTTTGAGACATTTTCATTCTTTTTAATTATAATTTTTTGGGTATCTATTTATTATTTTTTAGACATAGCCTGGTTGAAAATTCCTTGGACACCCTTGGCACTTATTGGCACAGCAGTTGCCTTTGTGATTGGTTTTCAGAATAATGCCTCGTATGGCAGGATCTGGGAAGCAAGGAAAATCTGGGGTGGAATCGTAAATACGTCAAGAACATTTGGTGCTTTTGTTCAGGATATGGTCAACAATGAACACGCTGAAAAACCTGTCGATGAATCAGTCTTGCAGTCAGAGATAAAAATATTGACCAACAGGCATATTGCATGGATGACTGCTTTGCGTTTTGCCATGCGTGAACCCAGGAGATGGGAAACAACAGTAAACCACAGAACGAACCAAGAATGGGGTTTTCGACCTCCAGAGAAAGATACGATGCTGGAATGTGAGTTACAATCCATTATTTCTGAAAGTGATTTCAACTATGTGATGAGTAAAAATAATAAGCCCACGGCGCTGTTATACTTGCAATCTCATCATTTAAAAGAATTGAAGGAAAAGGGTCTTGTTTGGGAATTTTCTTTTTTGGAACTGGAAGGATTAGTCCAGGAATTATTTAGTTTACAAGGGAAGAGTGAAAGAATAAAAAACTTTCCTTATCCCAGACAATTTGCTACACTGAATCACTTTTTTATGTGGATTTTCGTGCTGTTACTACCCTTGTCGCTTGTGCCTCAATTTGCAGAAATTGGAGCAAATGTTATAGACAAAAGCCCTTTGATTGGAAAATATTTTATGTGGTTTTCGGTGCCATTTTATGTCATTGTAGCATGGATTTTTCATACCATGGAAAGAATTGGTCGCACCGGTGAAAATCCTTTTGAAGGTACTGCCAATGATGTGCCAATTTCAACAATTGCAAGAGGAATTGAAATAGATTTATTACAAAATTTAGGAGAGCCTGATGATCAAATCCCAATACAATTCCCAGTGAAAAGAGACACTCAGTTTTAAGGGTAAGGCATTTCCTGCTAAGAAAGGGCCTGATTCTATTTTGTTTATAAAATCAGGTAGCATGGAAGGTTTTGACACATGTGGGAATTCTCCAGAATAGACGCATATATGCTGAACTACTCGAGAAATTTAACTTGTAGTCATATATATTTAGTATTTTCATACTCATAATTTATACCATTTTATGAAATACCTAAAGTTTATAATTTCTTTACTTCTTACAGTAGCTGTTTTTTATGGCCTCAATAACAAATTTGGTTCTATTCCGCCTATCGGAAAATTTCTAAACCCATATACTGGGATTTGGCAAAATGAAACCAATGAAACTATTGACGGTAGAATCGTTTTGAATGGACTTAAAGAAGAAGTGATTATTCATTATGATGCACAACTGATACCGCATTTGTTTGCTCAGAATGATATTGATTTATACAGAGCGCAGGGCTATATCACGGCAAAACACAGACTATGGCAAATGGAATTTCAAACTCATGGTGCTGCAGGGCGTATCTCAGAAATAATAGGTGAAGTTGCCTTAAATTATGATAGAGGAGAGCGCAGGAAAGGTATGGTGTTTGGTGCGGAACAGGCCTTGATTAAGATGAGGGAAGATCCAAAAACTTCTGAATTTGTTGAAGCATATGCACAAGGGGTGAACGATTATATTGATCAGTTAGATCCTAAGAGGATGCCTGTAGAATATAAGTTGTTGGATTATAAACCAGAACCGTGGACAAGTAAAAAAACGGCCCTGTTGTTGATGCTTATGACAAAAGATTTAGCATCAGGTGATTATGATCTGGAACGCACCAATGCTTTAAGAATTTTTGGAAAAGAAAGATTTGAATTTTTATTCCCAGATTTTCTTGATTCAGGAGATCCTATCATACCTGAGGATACTGACTGGAGTTTTATTGATGTCCCCATAACTAAAACGCCAGCATCAGAAATGGTTCTAGATTCTATTTCCAATGTTTTGGAGAAACCTGACCCTGATAATGGGAGTAACAATTGGGCGGTTTCAGGAAGTAAATCATATTCGGGAAATCCAATTTTAGCCAATGATCCTCATTTGGGTCTTGGTCTTCCTTCAATCTGGTTTGTGATGCAACTCAGTACGCCAGAACACAATTCTTTTGGTGCAACTTTGCCAGGTGCTTTAGGGGTTATTTCAGGTTTCAATAACTATATATCCTGGGGCGAAACAAATGCAAGAAGAGATTTAGTGGACTGGTATAAAATTGAATTTAATCAAGATAATTCATCACAGTATAAACACGATGGGCAATGGAAAGACGTTGCCTTTCGGATAGAAGAGATTAAAATAAAAGGAGGGCAAACATATATTGATACAGTTAGGTATACCCATCATGGCCCTGTAACTTATGATTTGAATTTTAAGGGGAATGGAAATTACGAAGGATATGCGATGAAATGGATTGGTCACATTGGAGGTAATAATCAAAGGACATTCCTGGAGTTGAATAAGGCTAAGAATTATGATGAATATGTACAAGCGTTAAGTTATTATACTGCGCCTGCTCAGAATTTTGTTTTTGCTTCAACAGAAGGGGATATTGCACTATGGATTCAAGGGAAGATGCCCAATAAATGGAAAGGACAAGGGAAATTTCTGTTGGACGGTAGTAACCCTGACCATGATTGGCAAGGATTTATTCCGCAAGCCTTTAACCCCCATGTAAAGAACCCTGAAAGAGGTTTTGTCAGTTCTGCCAATCAACGCCCTGTTGATGAAAATTATCCATTTTATGTGTTTAATGATTGGTATGAAGCCGATAGAAATCGTGTCATAAATGATTTCTTTAACTCAAAGGAAAAGTTTGATATTCAGGATTTTAAAGACCTGCAAAATAATAATTACAATATTAGGGCAGCAGATCTTTTACCCCTCATGATTTCGAGTGTAAATGAGGAAGATTTGAATAAAGAAGAACTACAAATCTTAGAAGAGCTAAAAGCATGGAATTATATGAATGATATCGAAGAAGTTGGCCCTAGTATTTGGCAGTATTGGTGGTGGAACCTTTATGATTTGATATGGGATGAATTTGATGTTAAAGATGAGGTTTTAAGGAAACCTGCCTATTTTCATACGGTTTCTTTGTTAAAGAATAATGGAAAAGATGTTTTTATGGATATCAAAAAAACGCCCGAAACTGAAACGGCTCAAGATTTGTTTTTAATCAGTTTTAAGGAAACCGTAAAGTCAATGACGAAATGGAAAGCTGAAAATGGTGACTATAATTGGAAGGCTTACAAGTCAACTCACGTTGATCATTTGTTGCAAGGATTACCTGCTTTTTCCAGATTTAACCTTCCCATCGGAGGAGGTTCTGGAATAGTGAATGCCACCAAAAAAAATCATGGCCCTTCATGGCGTATGATCGTAGAAATGAGTTCTCCACCTAAAGCTTTGGGTATCTATCCAGGCGGACAATCTGGTAATCCCGGAAGTAAGTATTATGATAATTTTATTGATGACTGGGCCGCTGGAAATTACCATGAGTTAAACTTTTTACAGTCGG
>CAZPHF010000045.1:0-22757 GCA_964586115.1 uncultured Flavobacteriaceae bacterium
ATGTATTAGCAAATAAAAAGATAAATATCTCTGAATTTTCCAAAGGAGTTTATATCCTAAAACTTTATGGAAGTAAGAGAACGAGTAGTGTTAAATTTTTGAAGGAATAAAATTTTCAATCCAGAAAATAAAAACTTTAACGATAAATTTTCATAAAAAAGATAGTTCCATTAAAAGAACAATAGACTAAAAAGATCAGTGGTGTAAATTTGATACATTTTATGTCAATAGTTTAATTTTCAAGCGGCACTACCAATACCGGAATATTTGCTTTTTTGATCACTCCTGAGGCAACACTGCCAAAAAATGCCTTATACAAAATATTATGTTCGTGATGCCCTGTAATGATAAGATCTATTTCCAGTTTCCGTGCTTCTTCCATGATCATGTCAATGGTTGCACCTTGAATTAAAAGGCCTTCACATTCCTGATTCTCAAGCCTGATCAGATCGGCATAATCTGCTATTAAACGATGTTCTTTTCTCAAATCGTCAGCTCTACCATCTCTTACATATTGAGGCCCCACGCCGAATCCTATAAATTCTGGCTCGGGAGCCGCTACATGAAGCAACCAGATTTTAGCATCAAATGCTTTAGCCATTTCAAGAGCCTTATCAATTAATAATTTTTCATTATTGTTAAAATCGATGGATACAAGTATATTTTTCATGATGTTTGCATTAAAATGAGACTTTGATTGAATACAAACCTTGTTTCAATACCTTTCTAAGGTATAAATTTTGAATTTGCCATGAAATGATGGGGGTCATTGTATTTACTGATCCAGGTCAAAATAAGGATCTTAAAATCCAGTTTCACATAATAGTTTGCAAAAAAGATTTATTGCCTGTGTATGGTTGTAGCATCACTTTGTGCCGCAGGAAATATAGTCATATCGGCAATCTGCACATGAGAAGGCACATTGATACAATATAAAATACTATTTGCAATGTCTTTTGCAACTAAGGGATCAAAATTACTATAAACACTTTTGGCCTTTTTTTCATCACCTTTAAATCTTACGATAGAGAATTCTGTTTCAACTGCTCCTGGTGCAATATTGCTCACACGTATTCCATGAGGTACCAACTCGAGTCTCATCGCCTTGCTAATCGCTTCTACTCCTGATTTACTCGCACAATAAACCATTCCCTTACCATAAGTTTGTTTACCTGCAATAGAACTTATATTAATGATCTGACCTTTTTTACGATTGATCATCCAAGGAACAATTACCTTGGAAACATATAACAGGCCCTTAACATTATAATCGATCATTTGTTCCCAATCATTTACCTCACCATCAACAAACAGGTCGAGTCCGTGGGCTCCTCCCGCATTATTGACCAAAATATCAATTTCTTGCCAAATTCCGTCTAGGGTATGCAGACTTTTGAAGACCGCATTTTTGTCGCCGACGTCGAAACTTAGCGTCTTAATGGAAACAAGAGAACTCAACTCTTTATCGAGCTCAGCTAGTTTTTCTTTTCTTCTACCACAAAGAATGAGGTCAATGTTATTTTTGGCAAATAATCTGGCAGTGGCTTCTCCTATACCTGAAGTGGCACCGGTAATAAGGGCAATTCTTTTCATGCGTGATTCGATATTTGTTTTATACAAATGTATGTTAAAAATGGATGGAACGAAACCATTTTAGAACAACAGGATATCACGTTTACGGTAACATCAACCTTGTAATAGAGAGTTATTAAAAAATCAGCGTTTTACATGGTGACTTTTTAAAGTCTGGCCAATGTTTGATTTAATATCAAAAGTTCTCTGTAATGACTTGTTCAATTTTTTCTATCGCCTCTTCGCAAACAGGTTCCTGACCGGTTCTTACATATCCTACTTTGGTATGCTCGTTGTAATAAAAGAAAACGGGTTTTTCATTTCTTAAAAGATCAAGAAAATGATCATATTCAGATATTGAATAGCGAAGATGTATTCTGTCAATATGTTTGGAATTTGATGGAATAAAGTAACCTTGATGATAGAAATAGGCGGTCATCACTGGTGTTAACTGGGTGTCATTATAGCAATTAATAATAGCGTTACATTGTAAATTACTTTCTGAAGCACCTGTATATAGGGTTGCTGAGTATTTTATTATTAAGCCCATGATATCAATAATTTTACATTTCCCCTAATATATAGGTTAAGAAGGGAAATTTTGATGATCCTGATCAATGGGATGCTTGATTTTCGTCAAATTGAAAGATTATTAGCAATCTTCAAAGCACTTTTTTCATTAAAAAAACCGACATGAACATCATGCCGGCTTTTAACCTAATCTGAAACCTAATTATAATTATGAAAAAAATTATATGTTGTGAGCCTGATCTAATTTCAGGCTTATGCCCATTCTACTAGAACATCATCTAATTTTTGCTGGTTGCTAAAAATGATCTTTTGGAATTCCAATTGGTTTATAATGCCTTTTTTAAGATTCATAATGGCATTTTCAACCTCAATTTTTATTTTTCTGGCCTCTATTCTACAAAGAAAGCCTTCGTTAATGTCTGTAAATTTTAATATCCCTATAGCAAGTACTGCTTGTAAAACTGAATTTTTCATGTTGTTCGTGGTTTTTAATTATAGTACGAATGTACATGTAGTTAATCTAATGAATTACGACATTGTATGTCCGAAAACAAAGAATACAGTTAAATATATGTTAATAAAATTAGGATTCTGAAAATGGAGTTTACTATAGTTGTGTATTTTTCATCTTGAATTATATCCTATTCAGGATTCTTAGATATTGATTTGGAGGTTTTGGCATAATCTTTGGCTACCTTGAAAACGTAATCATTTACTTTATGAAAAAAATTAACACTGTATTATTCGTATCCTTAGTATTTATATCAAATATAATTGCACAAATGGATCCGGCAATCATAGAAGTAGCTGGCAAAGCTACGGTTAAAGAGATGCCCAAAGAGATTGTGTTTAGAATTCCATTAAAGATCATTGATTCAACTTATCTGGGTTGCAATGAAAGATTAACCTACACGCTCAATGAATTACAAATGGATTTCAAAAAAAGAGGTATTCAGGAAGAAGCTATTCATACTGCGAATTTTAGTATCACTGAAAATTTAATTTTCGAGGGCGGTAAAAGGGTCCAGAAGGGGTTCAAAGGGTCTGTGAATGTAATGTTGGCATCCGATTACTCTCCGACATTAATTCACCAGGTACTTGAGTCGGTCAATAGTTATGAGTTAAGTTATACCATAAACTTTTCTATGTCAGAAGATCAGAAGACACGTTTGACAAAGATTGCGATGGTAGATGCTGTGGAAGATGCAAAACAAAAGGCCCTGATTCTAGCTGAATCAGCAAATGTGGAATTAGGAAGTATTCTTAAGATTTCTTATGGAATTGATCAATATAGACCAGGGCCATTTTTATCAGAGCGAATAGTGAATAGCCAAGCGGATGATATCAGTCAAAATCAATTGAATTTAAGCCCTCCTTTTACGTCTTTGTTTAAATCAGTGTTGATTGTTTGGGAGATCAAATGATACATGGTGCTTTTTGAAAGCTTTCGGGTTCCAAGCTGTAAATACCTACTTCCAAAAGAGCTTAGCTAAAACATCTTTTGCTCTCACTTTTGGCTACTTTTCGCTAAAAAGTGAGTCAGAAGGGGTTTATAAATATTTTTCCCTGCATATTTTATAGTTTAGGTCCTGATTAAAGGAATTAAACTTTTTTGCAAATGACTTAAGATCGCGGATTTATGTAACATATTTTTTATTTGTTCGGTTTTATGCGTTGAATCAGAGTGAATAGCTAAACAGAAACACTTTGTTTAACTTTTTTAACAAAACTTTAAACAAAAAAACAATTTTGCAATTTGCTTAGCATGTATCTTTGTTGAAACTAAAAACAATTATCCCATGAAAACTATTAAAAAATTAACACTTGGAGTATTATTCTTGACTTCAACAATTGCATTTGCTAACAACAATGATCCAATCAAAAAAAGCAATGAAGAAACTTCTTCAGAACTAAGAGGGCAAAAAACTGCCACTATCGTTGGAGTTGCTGCAGCAAATGAAAATTTCAGTACACTCGTAGCTGCAGTAAAAGCAGCAGATTTAGTAGGTACTTTGAATTCAGAAGGCCCTTTTACAGTTTTTGCACCAACTAATGAAGCATTTGCAAAACTACCTGCTGGAACAGTAGAATCTCTTTTAAAGGCTGAGAACAAAGGAACTTTATCCTCTATTTTAACTTATCATGTTGTTGCTGGTAAATTTATGGCAGCTGATGTGATGAAGGCCATTAAAGATAACAATGGTAAATTTGTCATTACAACAGTGAATGGAGAAAAATTAACAGCTCATATCATGAACGGAAAAGTGATGTTACAAGATGCTAAGGGTAATTCTTCAACTATTATTTTAACAGATGTTGCAGCAAGTAATGGTGTGATTCATGCTATTGACACTTTGGTGATGCCATAATTAAACTATAGGAACTGATTTTTATAGATGATCTTGCTTATGACTTTTAGGTTACGACATAGATTTTTAATGAAATGATGATGTATGAATTGAAAAAGTAAGTTCAATAAAAAAAAGATTAGTTCTCATAAAAAAAGCTCCGGTAACCCCGGAGCTTTTTATCGTTTAATGGTATGCGGATTGGTATGATAGTTAAACAAGTATTTTTTCTAAAAACTTTGTCTAAAGGGTGGTCTCAAGATTTCTATTACGAGCCAGTTTTTTTCCTTTGCTTTTTTCAACTCTGTCTTCAATAACGTTCAGGAGTTTTTTAACCATTTCGCTTGTAGTAATGTGTTTGCGTATCATTGTGTTTCAGTTTAGGGTATTCTTTAATCTAACAGAGCCAAATATAAGGCTAGAATCTAAAGAAAAATCAAAGATTTGAAAGGTGATGGAATATTAACCATTCCTTACTATTGAGGTAGATCAGTCAAATTTGCCTTATCTCAATATCACTTTTTTTATTGTCAAATTGGAGATAGGTTTTCAGGCAATTTTTAAAAAAAGCATGTATGATATTCTCAATATTTCGGCGAAACTTGAGATGTTCAAGTTGAATTAAATATGGTGCTTTTCGTTATATTCTGCTCTGATAAGTATAAAGATCGTAATAGCGGCCTTTTTTATCTAATAACTCCTGGTGCTTTCCACTTTCTACGATTTTACCTTCTTCTATAACCAGAATCTGGTCAGCTTGTTGGATGGTGCTCAATCTGTGGGCTATTACAAAAGTAGTTCTATCATTCATTAGTGATTGTAAACTTTTTTGAATAAAGGTTTCGCTTTCAGTATCCAAATTTGAGGTAGCTTCATCAAGTATGATCACCTTAGGATTTGCCAAAAGTGCCCTTGCTATGGAAATTCGTTGTCTTTGGCCGCCAGATAGTTTAACACCTCGCTCACCTATAACGGTTTCTAGACCATCATCGAAACGATCAGTAAATTCGTGCACATAAGCGCCTTTAACAGCCTCCATTAATTCTTCTTCACTGGCGTCTGGTCTTGGAAATAATATGTTTTCTCTAATAGTGCCCTCATAAAGAAAATCATCCTGAAGCACTACACCTAGGTGCGATCTGTAACTATTAAGATTAACTTTGGAAAGATCAATACCATCTAAGGTGACCTTTCCTTTGTTTGGATTTAAAAAAGTCGCTGCGAGGCCTGCAATGGTTGATTTCCCTGAACCTGAGGATCCTACAAGGGCTGTAACACTTCCTGCCGGTGCTGAAAAAGAGATGTCGTGTAGTACTTCCTTTCCTTTTTCATAACCAAATGAAACTTTGTCAAAAAGTATGTCTCCTTTTACTTCTTCAACCTCTAAAGTTCGCTTCTTGGGATCATCCTCCTCTTCCATATCCATTAATTCCTGAGTCCTATCCAGACCAGCCATAGCTTCAGTGAGTTGGCTACCGATATTACTCATCTGAACGATTGGTGCAATCAAAAAGCCAAGAAATAAAGTGAACGAAACAAATTCTCCATAGGTCATATCGCCATTCATGATAAAATATCCTCCCATACCCATAATCCCCGCAGAAGCGAGACCCAATAGAAGGGCAGAAGAACTGGTCATAAGAGCCGTTGCCGTAAGGCTCTTTTTTACATTGAGAAACAGGCGTTCCACACCATCTTCAAAAGTGCTTAATTCCTGGGCTTCGGCATTAAACCCTTTGATGACCCGAATGCCGTTAAGAGTTTCTGTTAGTCTTCCTGTAACTTCAGCATTGATCTTTCCTCTTGCCCTGAAAATGGGACGAATATAACCGAAGGCTTTTAAAGCAATTACTGCGAAAATCGCTACTGGCAACAGAACAAAAAGAGTCATCGTTGCATTGATCTTGATCAATATAACTAAGGAAATAATTGAAGTCAAAGACCCACCAATTAATTGAACCAATCCAGTACCAACAAGGTTTCTTACACCTTCCACATCGGTCATTACTCTTGAAACCAGCGCCCCTGATTTATTATTATCAAAGAAGCTAATAGGTAAGGTTAATAGTTTCTTTTGCACCTTAGCTCTTAACAAGGAAATAAGATGTTGTGCTTCCACACTTAGTAATCTTGTCAGTGAAAATGAACTTACAGCTTGTATGATTATCGAAATGACAACAATAACAAGCAAGATCGATAATGCCTTCATATCCTGAGAAGGAATAATCTCATCTATAAGATTCTTCGTAGCATAAGGTAGGACTAGTCCTGCTAAACTTTTAAAGATAATCAGGATCAATCCGATTAAAACGATTTTTTTTCGAGGCCATATAAACTCTTTAAATGCCCAGGTGAAGGAAACTTTATTTTTGCTCATAACATAGCTTTGTCCAATATCAAGCCAAAGGACCCTCAGGTGACAAGAAGTCAGTCCATTTAGGTGGTAATTATCTGTTTTGAGGCAATTTAATTGCTTTTAAAGAGTTTTAAGATATATAGAAAGCACTAATTAAATCAAATTTGAAATTATGAGAACACACATTTTAAAATTAAAATCACTTGTATTGGTTGCATTGATGGCCTTTTCTTTTATGGCTTGTAGCGACGACGACGATGCATCATCTTTTTTAGATAAGAATGGGGATACCGTTTGGAAATTTGATGAACCCACACTTGGAGGTACTATTTACGCTCAAATTAATAATAGCGAAGTGAATCCTTTTGAGGTTTGGCAATCATTATTTGAAGATTCTTGTTTCATTTACCTTAGTTTTACTGAAGCAGGTGATGTTGAAGTGATAGAGAATACTAAAAATAAATTGGTTTTGAGAATTGATGAAAGTTCCACAGAATATGTTTTATTGAAATTATCTGTTTCAGGTGATCTTCTTACCGTTGTAACCGAAGAATATGAAGATGGTTCTAAGGTAGAAGAGGAAACGATTATTTTAAACAAGTCATCAGACAATCCCGATGATTTGGAGCAATGTGATTTTTAAAAAAAAAAGTATCATTTTGGAATAGTATTAAAAACGGGGCATGACTGTCCCGTTTTTTTATGGAATTCAAAATTGGATTTTAAAATCAGTATGAAAGTGATTCTTTTGGTTAGATACTCGCTTAGTGCTTTGAGCAGCGTTGATAAATTGGAGTCAATAGCTATTTCTTAAAACAATTTTTTTATTATTATTTCGTTTTATTGGGTATAATTAAAATAAAATTCACGCTATGAAATCAAACATTTTAAAACTTAAGGCATTTGCTATACTAGTGATAGTGGTAATTTTCTTCAGTGCGTTTAACCTGAAGGAGAAGGAAGATAAATCTTTTCTTGAAACCTATAAAGGTTCTGTATGGAAATACGGAGAAATAAAAGATGGACTTACCATTTACGCTCAAATCAATAGGTCAGAGACCGAGCCTTTAGACATCTGGTTATACAATGTTATTGATGGTTGTTATTTTTATGAAAGATACTCCGAATCGGTATCAACAGAGGTTCTTGAGAATAAGAAAAATCGAGTACAGATAAAGATAAAAGAAAGTTCCAATGAATATGGGATTTTCACTTTAACCATTAATGGAACTGCATTGAAGGTAGAACTAGACTCTTTTAAAGATGATAAACTTATAAAGGAGGAGAAATTTAGTCTTAATAGAAGTAATGATAATATTGATGGATTAACAGTGTGTGAAAACTAAAAATGATGATCCTGCATAATAAAAGAAGCCCTAATGGGCTTTTTTTTCTATTTCACCCTAATCCATTAACCAAAACAAGAATCATCTGGGAAGCTTTAAAATACTCAATAAAACTATTATGAACCATAAGAGATAGGTGTTTTGTTGTGAAAAATATCTAAGTTTGAATACAATTATAATTCATTTCTCTTGTTTGAGAAGCTTCTAAATAAATCAAATTTAAAACTATGAAAGCACACATTTCAAGATTGAAAGCATTGGCTTTGATCGCGTTAATCTCATTTTCTTTTGTTGGCTGTAGCGATGATGGAGAAGAAGAAAAGTCATTTTTAGAAACACATGGAGGATCCGTTTGGAAACTTGGTGAACCGGAAGACGGGTTTAGTGTATATGCACAAATCAATAGTACTGAGAACAACCCGTTTGAAATTTGGATATATGATGAAACCAGGGATTGTTATGACTATCAGAGTATTACAGATGAGGGATCTCCAGAAGTAGTTGAGAACAGAGAGAATAAAGTTCAAATTAGAATTGGTGGTGATTCGGGAGAATATGTGATTCTTACAATGACAATTTCGGGTGATGTTTTAAGAGTTGAGTTAGACTATTATGAAGATGGTGTATTAGATGATGAAGTTCAATTTGTTTTGCAAAGAACAAGTGACAATATCGCTGATGTAACCGTTTGTGCAGTATAACTATATTTTCATCTGCAAATGAAATTTAAAAGAGCCTCTGGGCTCTTTTTTTGTTTCTACACTATATATTTTCATAACCACGGTCGAAGCTATTTCATTCAAGCAAAAGCTTAACAAAAAATAAAGAAAATTTCCCAATTAATTTTATAATTTCATATCTTCATTGAAGTTGGCGATTTTATTAACAATCTAAAAGCAGTAATTATTTCCCTTTAGTTGATAAAAACTTTAATCGGATTCTAATTCTCATTTACAATATTCGTAATTTTGCACCTTACTTCTGAAACGACTGATGTATGATGAAAAAATACGCTATACTTTTCTTCTTTTTTATATTGTCGGGAACTGTAATGGTTTCGGCCCAGTCGGACCCTAATAGAGAAGATTTACTGACTATTAAGGATAATTTTGCGTTGAACGATGCAGTTAGTATGTATCCCAATCCTGTCGAAAACTATTTGACAGTGCGTTCTAATTTGCCAATAACAAGAGTACAGGTATACAGTTTACTTGGAGATTTGGTTAAAGATATTAAGACTAATTTCTTGCAAATTGACCTGAGAAATCTTAATTCAGGCATTTATATGATCAAGATCTATTCGAATCAATTTTTTGTAACTAAGAAGCTCATCAAAAAATAGCTTGCTTATTTCGGGGGTTACAAAGGTATTTAAGGCCTAATTTACTACCAATACATTCTTTAATTGATTATTAATACTTATTTTTAAATATCCAATTTGGGAGAAATCCATAAGATGACTTTTATGCCTTGCAAGACACTTTTTTTTAATAGAAACTTCAAATAGTATTCATGGGAAAGAGTCAAAAAAAGGGGTTTCTCTTACCTCCAGCGGTCGGATATTCATTCAAGGTATTGTTTTATCTTTTTGGCAAACATCCTATTTCTTTAAAGTTTTTAATTCGGACGCTATTAACCCTGCTGATCAACTTAATCAATTGGCCTTTTAGGGCCTATGAGAAGCTGTTTATCAATAAAAAGTACAGTCAATCTAAAATAGAAAAGGATCCTATTTTTATTATCGGTCATTGGCGAAGTGGCACAACACATTTACATAATATCCTTTGTCAGGATCCCCAAATGGCTTATGTAACAACTTTTCAAAGTGTGTTTCCGGATACCTTATTTAATAAAGCAGGAAGATTCTTATTCGAAGGATTTGCAAGAATCTTAATTCCTGGAACCAGAAAGGGAGACAATGTGACATTAGGGACAACGCTTCCTCAGGAGGAAGAATTTGCCTTAGGAGATAAAACACCTATTAGCTTTTACTATTTCTGGATGTTTCCAAGATCTTTAAAGAAGTTTTACGAGCAATTCATACGTTTTAATCATATGGATATATCTATGATTGATTCATGGAAGAAGGACTATAAACTGTTAATCAGTAAAGCCATAAAAAACACAGGAAGAAAAAGATTTCTTTCAAAGAACCCGCCAAATACAGCCCGTATAAAAGAGCTGTTGGAAATGTTTCCCAATGCGAGGTTTATCCACATTCACAGAAACCCCATAGAGGTCTATTTATCTACCCATCATTTTTTTGATAAAATGCTTCCTCATTTGCAGTTACAAAGTATTGATGCATCAGTATTAGATGCACACATTTTTGACTTGTATAAGAATTTGATGAAGGATTATCTCGAGCAAAGGGAGTTGATTCCCAAGGGGCATTTGGCAGAGTTATCTTTTGATACTCTCGAAACGGATCCCAAAACATGTATTCAGAATTTGTACAAGGAACTTGATCTTTCTGGTCATGATGAAAGTAAATCTTATTTTGAAGCTTATTTGAACAAAATGGAAAGTTATCAGAAAAACAAACATCATATCTCTGCGGCCTTGATGGAAAAGATCCAAACTGAATGGGGTTTTGCGATGAAGGAATGGGGATATGGTATTCCGAAACATATTGAAATTGAAAATTAATGAAGCAACATAAACACTTTTTCAGCCTTTGTTTCTTATTATTACTCCAGTTTCACTTAATTGGTCAGGAAAAATGGGAGCTCATCAAGGATAAAGACGGTATACAGGTTTTTACAAGGGTTAATACAGTTTCATCCTTTAAGGAGTTTAAAGCCACTATGCAAATTGAGGCAAGTGTGAATCAATTTCTTGCAGTATTGTATGATATTGAAGGACTTTCTGACTGGGCCTATAATATCAAAGAGTCAAAATTACTGCATCGACCTGATGATATGAGCCAAACCTATTATGCCTTGGCTAAAGCGCCATGGCCCTATAAGGATAGAGATGGTATATATTTGAATCAGATCACTTGGAACAAAACATCCAAAGTTCTTATAGTGGATATTGAAATGCTTGAACAGAATATTGAAACGAGTGGAGATTATGTGAGGATGGATGGATATGGTTATTGGCAGATCAAAGAAGTCTCAGATGGAAAAGTAGCGGTTATTTTTCAGATGCAGGTTGATCCTGGGGGTTCCATTAAAGCCTGGATGGCAAATATGTTTGTATCGGATTCTCCATATCATACGATGCTCGGGCTAAGGGATATTATACAAAAAAAGAAATATCAGGGTCTAAGCTATGATTTCTTAAATGATTGATTCCTACTTTACGGGTTTTAAGCTTTCCACCGTAAATTCGGCATCATCCAATCCCTGGTCAAATTTGATTTGTGTGAGAAAAATTTCAGTTGAGTGATTCTTGCTGATATTATTCATGATAACCTGTTCGGCATACCAATATTTGCCCTGTTTTTTATAGGTGTAGGTCGCAAATTTAAAATAAGCCTTGTCTTTATCAAAATACTCCATTTTCAATGGATAAAGATGTGTCTTGTCAAGATAAACGATGATCTTTGAATATCTTGATTTCATTGATTTGGGCATCAGTTCCAGTTGGTAGATCTGATCATCAGATGAAGGAAGTATCCTCGGGGTAAACCTTTCACTGTAAGAAGTGCCACTCATGTCTTCATAGGAAAAATCTGTCCCTGTAAATGCTTGACTTTTACTTAGTAAGGTAACTTTAACTGCCTTGTTAAAGGCAGGCATATACAACCAGATGATATCATCGGGCAGAGAGAGTGTTGCTGTTCCAACTTGTTTTTCCGGAAAAGTATAACTGTAGAGCTTGTGATATTGACCTTTTTGTTTCATAATGGCCTCTCTTACTTTTTCTTTTCCAGATCGGTCTTTTAAGATCATTTTTACCGCAGCCTCCTTGTCTTTTGGGGCCGACATTAATTCATCCATGCCTTGGAGTAAGGAAGCTGCACTTTGACTATATGACTGGATAGCGATCATTAGGAAAAGTAAACTTGGAAGTATGATTTTTAAATTCTTCATAAGGAAGGGTGGCTTGGTTTATTTTTTTTATGAATGATGATCAGTATTGCCGGCAACAATGTCATGGCGCCAAGGCTTGAACTCACCATACTGATCGCAATCAGTATGCCAAAATACTGCAAAGGAACCATCTCTGAGAAAACAAGAACTAAAAAACCTGCAGAAACTGAAATAACATTTACGATAATCGCATTTCCACTAATAAGCAGCGTGTCATTAATTGATTTTTCCAAAAGTCCCGTTTTATTATAAATTTCATTGAAATGAGATATGATATGAATGGAGTAATCTATGCCTATTCCCAGTGCCACACTTGCCACAAGAACCGTTGCGATATTCAGCGAGATTCCTGTAAGTCCCATGACACCAAAAAGAATAATGATAGCAGCAATGATGGGAATAGTAGCATACAGTCCATTGATCAAAGATCTTAGCATTAATCCAACGATGATAATCACAAATAAAATGGCAATAGAGATACTTCCTAATTGACTGTTTATTAAGCTTCTGTCCATTGTAATATCTACAAAGGGCATGCCCGTAATCTGAATTTGACAGTCTTCCCGGGAATTTTTTTGAATAAAGTCATTCATGTATTTGGCAAAAACTATTTTTGCTTTGTTATCAGGTGATTTGAATTTAGAGATGATAATTCCCTCCGTAAGCTCTTCATTTACAAATCGCTGCATGATTTCATTTCCATCCAGTAAGAACCATAATTGTTCAACCATAGCCATATCCTCCGGTACTTCCCGGTTACCCATGATCGCCAGGTTAAGTTCAGAGATCAGTTTGGCCACCGACATTGAAGTATTGATGTCCGGACTTTGTTCCATATAAGCACTGGTGGCCATCATAGTTTTTAGTACTTCCGGATCCTGCATATTTCCTCTAAAATGAACAAAAACAGGTTTAGTTCCTCCAAACTTTTCCACCATTATCCTCTCGGCTTCTCTTGTGGGATTGCCTTTTTTGAAATAATCCTGAATATCAACACTTCTTTCGATAGACATAATTCCCGTTAGGCTAACAGCAATTGCGAGCAACCAAAACAAAAGAATAATTTTAGGCCGTTTGAACAAAACACTTACCAGAGGAACCAGGAGTCTTTTTTCAATGAATTCGTTTCTTTCTTTTTTATCCTGTTCTTTTTTAGATGTTTTAGGAAAAATAGACAGCATTGCAGGAACAAAAAATATAGCCATTAAGCAGGCAACAAAAGTTCCCAGAGCGGTGAAAATACCAAAATCAACAATCATGTCGAGATATGCACCAAACACAAATGACACAAAACCAATTACAGTTGTTATCGCAGCAAGTATTACGGGAACCATAACATAGTTTAAAGCGGATCTGATGGCGTCATTATCTTTTGATTTTTCCAATTGATTTACCCTGTTCACCACATGAATAGTATATGCGCTTCCTATAGCGAGTAAGATGATCGGAATGTTATTTGAGATCATAGACATTGAATAGCCCATAAGAGACATAGTGCCCAAAGACCAAATGATTGCAATAACAGCAGAAAGTAAAGGAAGCACAACACCTTTGATCGATCTGAAACTCAAAAAAAGTATAAAGGCAATTAAAAGGAAGGCAATGGGAAGAAGCATTACCAGATCGTTCTTCATCAGTTCAGCAATGTAGGTAATCAGCATTGGTGACCCAATATAATAGAGTTTTTCGGGAAGTTGTAAAGTCTGTGTTTTATCAAGTACGGCTCTGGCCACCTCATTCACATTGGCGCCATCTTCCAGGGTGAAAATCACCAAACAGGAGGTCTCATCATCTGAGACAATAGATCCTTTATACATTTCATTGGCAGCTATATTGCTGCGAAGCACATCGAAATCTTCTTTGGTTTGAGGCAACTCGTATTCATCAACAAGCCTGCCTATTTCAATACCAAAATCACCTCCTTTTATATTGATAATATTAGTTATGCTCGACACAGAAGAAATACCATCAATTTTCCCAACAGTATCCGTTAAGGCACGGATATGTTCAATCACTGATGTCTGGTAGATATTGTCAGTTTCCAGTATAACGATCCCCATTCTATTTCCTCCAAAATTTTGACCGATGTTTTTGAGCATCAAGGCATGTTTGTCATCATCAGGTAGGGAGCTGAGAACATCGGCATCAATAGTGAGTTTGGTGGTTTGGAATGCAAAAAAAGCGGTACCCAAGATCACTGTCATTACAATCAGCCATCTAAATTGTAGGATTTTTTTTGATATAGAATCGATCTTCACGAGTTTATTTAATCATTTTATCTGCCAAGCGATGCTTTTAGCAATTACGTATTCAGTCGTTTGAATTATCTATTTGTTTAATGATCCTTGCCGGATTTCCTCCAACAACAACATTGGCAGGAACTGATTTGGTAACCACTGCTCCAGCTGCTATTACTGCTCCGTCACCAATACTTATTCCAGGATATATAATTGCGCCACCGCCTATCCATACATCATTTCCAATACTCACAGGTTTGGCATATTCAAGCCAGGAATTCCTTGTTTTCGCATCCAGCGGATGAGTAGCCGTATAAATTTGGACATTAGGCCCCACAAGTACATGATCACCAATCTCAACCTTCATTACATCCAATATAACGCAGTTGAAATTAAAAAACACATTTTTCCCGGTTTGGATATTATACCCATAATCACAATAAAATGGAGGCTCTACCCAAAGGCCCTTACCGGCATTTTTAAGTAACTCATAAAGAAGTTTTTTTCGCTCTTTTTTGTTCTCGTCTGAAAGCTGATTGATCTTTTGAAAAAGAAGTCTGGCACGATGTCTTTCAGAGACCAAAATAGGATCATTTGGATTGTACAATTCTCCTGATAACATTTTGGACTTTTCTGTCATAGATTGGATTCGCTGGATTGATAAGTCCAAATATAGACAATAATCAAATTTTTTGCCCAAAATTTGGAAAGGATTTAAAGGAATTTAACAGATCTGTTAAGAGATCGAGGTGACTGCAAGATTAGTTCTTTAACCAGGAATTTTGCCTTTGCCGCACTTCTTTGGAAATCTGTTCTATCAAAGTTGTTTTAAAAGATGGGTCTTTATCAAAGGTTATTTCGGTTTTATATTGGTTTTCAAATCTATTGAATACGACTTTCACAGAATTTCCCACCTTGTATGCATTTAAAAATTCATTGGGTTTTACTTTGTTGTTGGTCAATTTTCCATTGATGGAAATAATTTCATCTCCTTTAGCCAGTCCTCCATTGTAAAAAGAAGAGTTTTGCCTGGGATTGGAAGTAATCAGCCATTTATTATTCTTATTTTCAATGACTGCACCATAAGAAGGTCGGTCATCATATTGATCAGAAAGTTCAATTCCCACTGAAGCCAGTAAGGAGGTGTAATCAGGCATTTTACTCTTGTAAATGTAGTCACTAAAAAATTGTTGGCTAAAAGAACGATCAACATAAGCTGCTAATAGGTTTTCAAGATTTTTTAAAGTATAAGGAATTTCATCTGTTCCATATGTCTGCCAAACAAGTTTCATAAATCCATCGAGAGACTTATCTTTATCCAGGTTTCTTAAACTGAGGTCAAGAGCCAGCCCTAACACATTTCCATATGTATAATAGGAGATAAATGTGTTTTCTCTATTGACTTGGTCAACTGAGGTAGCCGCATCCACAAAAGGTGCCTGATAACTCATTTCAACAGGGTTAAAATAATTCCTTCCAGGTGAGTTCCAAACAGATCCAAGGTTTTTAGACAAACTGGAAGCGTAGTTTTCTTTTGTTATGATTCCGGTCCTGCATAGTATAAGAGAGGTGTAGTAGCTGGTAAACCCTTCAGCAAACCACAATTCCCCTGACATATTAGCCTCTGTATAGTCGAATGGTTCAAGGGATGATGGTCGAATTCGTTCCACATTCCAGGCATGAAAAAACTCATGGGCAACCGTGCCAATATTTTCTTCAGCACCACCTTCTGATATGGAATTCAGATCAGTTAGAATCGTGGAATTTCTATGTTCCATTCCATCTCCATCAACGTTTGACATATAACAAGCCAAGAAATAATAGGAACCGTAATCAAAATCAGGAAGCGCTCCAAACACCTCTTTTTCGGCCAAAACTATTTTTTTGACTTTTTCAAAATAAGCATCATATTCTGCATATCCGTTAGCCTGATGTAACACAAAATTAATATCATATTCTTTGCCGTTAGAATTAACTTTGAAACTCCTGATTTCGTGGTTGCTCATCTCTAACGGACTATCCATAAAATAGTCAATGTCTGGCGCATAAAACTCGTTTTCACCGAGCTGTTTTAGTTGAGTAGCCACCTTCCAATTGAGGTCTTTGCGAGGATGTAATTTAATTTGAACAGGGCTTTTCCTTAAGGCGGGAGCATACATAAAAGTAGCAGGAATATTCAGATGGGCATGCGTTTCATCTACTTGAGAATAGGTGCCGTCTCCGTAATTTGCAAACAAGATATAAGAGATTTTGACAGTACCATTATGACCGGAAATATCCCATTGATGCGGGTTTGGTCTGCTAATATTTAGATCATTGCCCTTATCATCTAAAGCCTTGAAGCCATAAACATTTTTGGCAAACTCATGAACCGCATAACGTCCCGGAGAAGTGCGACTCATTCGCAGAGAAAGCGTATCCCTGTCAATATTTTTATATTCAACAGAGATTTCAGCTTCATGATGAACAGCATTTTTGAAAGAAATTTCGTATTGAATATTTGATTGAGAAAAAAGGTTCCCTGTTATAAACAGGCACACCATGATAAGGTAGTATCTTGATTTCATTGAGTAGTAAGTGACTGTATTTGGCAGGTAAATATATTCATAATAATTGCCAAATCATAGACACATATATAATTACAGTTTTGTTAAAAAAGAGATACCTTTGCCTCAAATATGGAAAACGGTAAAATTAACAAGCTGGTTATTGTAAAAAAGGACCAGAAAGGGTTTCATCTTCAAGATGAAAAAGGACAAGAGATCTTTCTTTCGAATGAAGAAGCAGGAATTGAATTAGAAGAGGGATCATCAATAGATGTATTTATATACAAAGATCGCTCCCAGATGATCAGCACAAAGCTACCTTTTGCACAGGTGGAAGAATTTGCCTTTATGGAAGTGAAGCTGGTCACTGAGAATGGCGCTTATGTTGACTGGGGCCTGGAAACTGATTTATTTGTCCCTTTGGAGGAGCGGATGGAGCCTTTGGTTTTAGGTTCATCGTACCTGTTCTTTATTTATGAAGATGAAGATAATGGTGCTATTCGAGGCTCTCAAAGGGTAGAAGATTTTGTGTTTTTTGATGAGATTGATATCAAGAGAGGTGATGAGGTTGATCTTTTATTATATCGAGAAAGTGATTTGGGAATCAATGTTGTGATCAATAATCTTTATCAAGGTTTGGTTTTTAAGTCAGACGTACACAAGGAAGTAAAAGTTGGCGATCAGATCAAGGGCTATGTTAAACAAATAAGGGAAGATGGTAAAATTGATATTTTACTGGAACCTTTAGGCTATAAGAAAAGTGTTGAATCAAATACAGATGTTTTACTGAAAGCCATCAAAAAAGCCGGAGACTTTCTACCATTAACAGATAAAAGTAAACCGGAAGAAATTAAGAGTTCTTTAGGTCTCAGTAAGAAAGCTTTTAAAAGAGCGGCAGGGCATCTCTATAAAAAGAAACTTATTGAAATCCGTTTAGACGGACTTTATTTGGTCAATAAGAAATAAACCCTTTTGAGTTTTTACACCAAGGGATTCATCCATTTGAACTGATGTTTGGTATCAGGAACAACGATTCTTTCGGCAATGCGTTCCATTCTTTCAGGTAATTTCATTAAATAAGCTCTGGCTTTTTCAGCTTCCGCATTTAAGCCGGTGATTTTGTCGATATTCCAGGCGCTGTTTAATTTTCTCATAATGTCAACATAGTCAAAACTTGTATAAACACCTGCTCTTTGTGCCACTTCAGAAAATTTCTCAAAAAGACCTCCCTGATGTTCGAAAGACTCTCTTAAATGCATTGCAGGCATGGTGATTTTAAGTTTCATCATATCAAAATAGGCCAGCATCATTTCACTTGGGTCAATTGCAAAGATTTGTCTTATAAATTCGGTATAGGCCTTGTGATGTCTCATTTCATCACCGGCAATGATCTTACACATTTTACCAAGATTCTTCATTCCGGCCTTTTTGGCGATTTTTGCCACATTATTGTGGGAAACATAGGTAGCGAGCTCCTGAAAACTGGTATATACAAAGTTTTTATAAGGGTCTCTTGAAGTCCCAATATCAAAGCCATCCGCGATCAAATGTTGTGTAGTAATTTCCACCTCTCTCATATTCACCCGACCTGACAAATAGATATATTTATTCAAAACATCCCCATGACGATTTTCTTCTGCTGTCCACTTTCTAATCCATTGGGCCCAGCCGTTGTCACCATTCTCTTCATGTTGTGAAATACCATCAAGATCCAACAACCACGATTCATAAGTAGGTAGCGCCTCTTCAGTGATCATATCACCTACAAGCGAAATCCAAAAATCATCTCCAAGATCTTTAGAAAGCTCTCTGATTTCTTCCACTTCGTTCATAAATGAATCCGACTGAGGATTGGGAAGAAAATCTGTAGGTTGCCAGATCTTTTCCGGTGGTATCAAATAATCATTCAGAAAGGTTCCTACATTTTTCTCCAGCGTTAACATTACTTCCTTTCTTATATTATTTATTGACATTCTGATAGAGTTTAGATTGAGTTGCGAAGATAATTAGTTTTTATGAAATTTGATTATTAATTATCATTTCTGTATTATTTGCTGATAATCAATGTTATAAACGCAATACTTTCTATTTATTAAAATGAAGTAAGTTGTGATTTACATTAAAAAAACCTAATTTAGACCCCCAAACCTGAACTTCAAAAACATGCTCTTAAACATTATAGTTGGATTAATTGTTATTGGATTAACTGTTATTATTCAAGGCTATGGAACCATATATTGGGTACGTAGATATGACGAGAAAAGAGGGAGTCAAACCGAAAAGTACTTAAGGCAAAAAGGAGTTCAACTGCTAATAATGACCTCAGTATTTTTAATTTTCATTCATCTTATTCAGGCGGCAATATGGGCGCTTGTTTATATGTTATTGCCAGGAGTAACTGAATTTGAAACCTTTGAAAAATCGATGTATTTCTCTTTAGTTACGTTTACAACCTTAGGCTATGGAGAGATAACTATAGCTTCAGGGAATAGAATACTGGCCGGTCTTGAAGCCATAAATGGAATTACATTAATAGGTTGGTCCACTGCTTTTATGTTTGCTATTTTTCAGGAATTAATGAAGGAAGGTAAAAAAAAAGCACGTGATAATTAATATTAACCTAGGATACTTTAGGTAGATTATTGACAATTTTATGACAAAGGAAAAAAGTTCTATTAAAAAAGTAAGCCTCATTGTTTTGGTGATAACTGCTATATTTTTTGTGTGGTATGTCAGCTCAGATCGGCATACTCCATATACGGATCAAGCCAGAATTCAAGGATTGATCACTCCGGTAAGCCCAAGAGTTTCTGGTTTTGTGACAGATATCAATATAAAATTACACACTAGAGTAAAAGCAGGAGATGTTCTCTTTCAGCTAGATAAAAGACCTTTTGAAATTGCCATTCAAATTGCCGAGGCAGAAATTGATAACTCAACCCAATCGGTAGCGGCTAGTTCGGCCTCTGTAAAATCATCTGCTGGAAAACTGGGAGTGGCAAAAGCACAACTTGACAGGGCCCAAAGAAACTGGGATAGGGTAGAAAGAGTTATGAAGGAAAATGAAGGTGCCTTGTCAGAAAATGACAAAGATCAATCGGAAACAGCTTTGCTACAAGCCATAGAGCAAGTGGCCTCTGCTGAAGCCAGTCTTGAAAGGGCGAAACAGTCATTGGGTGAATCTGGCCCTGAAAATCCAAAAATAAGAAGAGCCATACAGAACTTAGAAAAAGCCCAGTTGGACCTGGAATTTTCTACAATCATTGCACCAACGGATGGTGTAATTGAAAGCTTTGATGTAGACCTTGGATATTACGCTAGTGCGGGGCAACCTATCACGACACTTATTTCAAGTTCAGATGTCTGGATACAAGCCAATTTGAAAGAGAACAATTTGTCGAAAATGCGAATTGACAATGAAGTTGAATTTGTGCTTGACGTTGCTCCTGGAAAGATTTTTAAAGGAAAAGTAAGAAGTCTTGGTTTTGGCGTTGCCACCGATAAAACAAATAAAGGGGGACTTCCCACTATTTCAGATAAAAAAGGATGGTTGCAGGATCCTCAGAGGTTTCCCGTAATTATCACAAGTGACGACCCTGAGGTAAGGAATCTTTACCGGCTTGGGGGCCAGGTTGATGTAGTGGTCTATACAGGAGATAATTTTGTTTTAAACGGCATCGCAAACTTTAGATTAAAGCTAATTTCGCTTCTTTCATATGTTAGATAAACTACAAAAATTATCAATATTTCACATTGATTGGAAGTTGCTTATTCCAGTGATGAGGTATGTTTTGGGATCCTGTTTTATATTGGGGGTTACCTCGCTTATGAATTATGATTTGGCTTATCTCACTTCCGTACTTGCACTTGGTTATATGGCTCCTGGTGCCAAACCGGTAACTTTTAAGCAAGGTGGAGGATTTATCGTAATTCTGACTATAATTACAGGTCTAGCGGTAGTATTTACCGAATTGTTTTTAGACTACCCTCTCGTATTTATGCCTTTACTTTTATTAGCGCTTTTGTGGTTGTATTATACAGACAAACTACCGATGATGGTCAAATTATTTGCCTTGATTAGTTTGATCATTATTCCTTTTGTTTCCATTGATTCTGGTGCCATCGGAAGTTATGTTGCGGTTCGTTTGGTTTTTAACGCTTTTATGGCCATACTTTTATCTCAGTTGGTATTTAAGGTTTTTCCAATTTGCGAGGCCGATATTCCCTTTGAAAAGAAAAAGAAGGAAGCTAATATACAATCAGACTTTGAGCGATACAAGTATGCGATTAATATCATTTTGATCCTCTCACCGGTATTGATCTTGTTCTATACGTTCAAATTAACGTCCAGCACCTTGATACTGATCTTTATTTCAATCTTATCTATGAGCCCCGCCTTGGCAAATCCAAAGGCCGGCCTGGTCATGATCGTTGCTAACGTTCTGGGTGGGATATTTGGGATTTTGGCTTACAAGCTACTTATTATAGTTCCTAATTTTATTTTTATGATCCTGATTTCCATCAGCATTGGTATTTTCTTTGGAAGCCGGCTCTTTTCGGATAATAAGTACGCTGGGGTTTTTGGAAGTGGTTTTTCAACCTTCCTGTTGATATTAGGTTCGGTCACTTCTTCGGATGAGGAAGCTGGTACTGCAGTTTGGAGTCGTGTAGTTCAAATTTCAATTGCAGTCAGTTATGTTGTGCTGGCCTTTGGAATTTTGAATCGTATTCTTAAATCAAAAAAGGAAGTAGCCATATGAAGACTGTCATAAAATATGGTTTTTTATTGATCCTTTTTGGGTTTGTATTGATACAGTTGGAAAGTTGTAAAGTGGGTGAAGATTATGAACGCCAGGAAATGAAAGGACCTGAGGTTTTTTCTCAGGATTTTCCAAAAGATAGTAGTATCTCTAACCTTCCCTGGTGGGAGTTGTTTAATGACAGTATATTGGTCGATCTTATTGATACAGCTTTAGTCAATAATAAAAGTATTCAGGTAGCCATTTCAAGGATTCAGGAGGCACAGTTGCAAATTGACATTGCAAAGGCTGATTATTATCCACTCATCGGGTATAATGCCTATGGTTCCAGTCTGGCAAATTCGGAAGTTTCAGGATTATCAAATCAAGTAGGGGGAGGTCTTAACGTATCTTATACTATAGACCTCTGGCAGAAGATCAAGACGATGAATAAAATTGCCTTGCAGAATTATTTTGCAACTGAAGATGCTTATAAGGCATTGAATATTAGTATTGTCTCGTCCATGGCGAGTGCTTACGTGTCATTAAGGGATATAGATAATAGATTGATCATTGCTGAAAAGACAGCTCAAAATTTTCAGGCAAATCTCGATGTGATGCAGGCTAGATTTAATGGGGGCTTCATTAACGAGGTAGATCTGTCACAGGCCAAAATTCAGCTTAGCGAGGCAAAAACCGCCCTGGAAATTTTTAATCGCTCAAGAGTTCAAATTGAAAATGCCATTAGTGTTTTACTAGGAACGGCACCGAGAAGTATTCCCAGAGGCTTGCCATTGTACGATCAGATTACTGTACCCGAAATTCCTGTAGGTCTGCCTTCTGAGCTTTTGGATAGAAGGCCCGATATTGTCCAGGCAGAAAGAAGGCTTCATGCTCAAACCCTTAGAATTGGCGTTGCGGAGGCATTAAAATATCCATCACTAACCCTTAGTCTGGATATGGGAGCGCAATTGGTAAACCCTTCATTTTTATTTGCAGATTTGGGCGCTCAGTTATTAGGACCTATCTTTAATGCAGGAAA
>CAZPHF010000046.1:0-2019 GCA_964586115.1 uncultured Flavobacteriaceae bacterium
GATTTGTGCTGTTAGGCGCAATCATGATATATTACTTTTATACCAATCAACCTACCCCTGAACAGATTGCTACGAAAAAGGCTGAACAGGTTCAGGATTCTATTGATAAACTAAGCCCTGTAGTTCAACCTGACAACGCAGTATTTGAGCAGCAAATTGAGCAGGCACCGGTAAATCCTTCTGATTCTTTAGCCTTTACCCAATCTCAAAATAGACTTGGGGCATTTGCCTATAGTGCAGGCTTACCTTCTGCAAGAGATCATGAAACAGTGATAGAGAATGAATTGGTAAAAATAACGATTGCCAATAAAGGTGGTCAGATCACTGAGGTATTGTTGAAAAATTTCAAGACCTATAACAAGCTTCCTTTATATGTGATCAAGGATCAAAATGCGTCTCTTAATGTATCTTTTGCAACACAAGACAATAGAAACCTTCAAACCAAAGACCTGTATTTCGAGCCTAGTGTTTCAACCAATGGTAATAACCAGGTACTGTCAATGAAATTGAAAGTAGCATCAGACAGGTATTTGGAATACAGATATGAATTGAAGCCAGATGATTATATGCTTGATTTTGGGATTCGTACACAAGGTATGGAAACAGCAATCAATACAAGTCAAGCGATCAATCTTGAGTGGCAATTAAAAAGTTTCAGAACTGAAAAGAGTGTCAAGTATGAGAATCAATATACTGATCTTCGATATCTGCAAAATGGAGAATTCGAGTATATGAATGCTATGAGTGATGAGGATGAAGAAGATGTCAGTAACTTGAACTGGGTAGCTTTTAAACAACAGTTCTTTACATCGATATTACTTGCCGAAGATAAATTTGAATCAGCTAAACTTATTTCCAAGAACCTTGTTCAGGACGAAGATATAGACACCGTTTATACCAAAAAATATGAAGCCTATATTCCATTACAGGCTAAGAATGGAGAGTTGGCTTATAATATGAACATGTATTATGGGCCCGTTGATTATGAAATATTGGGTACCTATGAAGATAAACAGTTAGACCGTATTGTCAGTTTAGGTTGGGGTATTTTCAGGTGGATCAATAAGTTCGTCTTTATTCCTGTTTTTGGCTTTTTAAGTTCTTTTATAGGGAACTACGGAATTGTGATCATTCTTATGACTATCGTGGTAAGGATCATTATGTCACCGGTGGTCTATAAATCCTATTTATCAAGTGCCAAAATGAAGGTTTTACGACCTGAAATGCAAGAGATCAATGAAAAATTAAAAGGAAAAGAAAACGCTATGAAGCGTCAGCAGGAAACTATGGCAATTCAAAGAAAAGCAGGCGTAAATCCATTAAGTGGTTGTATTCCAGCCGTAATTCAAATGCCGGTTTTCTTTGCACTGTTCAGATTTTTCCCGGCCAATATTGATATCAGACAAAATGGATTTTTATGGGCAGATGACCTGTCAGCCTATGATGAAGTATTACAATTGCCATTTAAAATTCCTTTTTATGGAGATCATGTGAGTTTGTTTCCAATTCTTGCTTCTATAGCCATTTTCTTTTATATGCAGATGACGCAAAGCCAGCAGATGAATATGCAGCAACCACAGCAAGAGGGTATGCCTGATATGCAAAAAATGATGAAGATGATGATGTATTTTTCACCCATTATGATGATGTTCTTCTTCAATACCTACGCAAGTAGTTTGAGTTTGTATTATTTTGTGTCCAACTTATTGACCATTATTATTATGTTAGTGATCAAGCACTTCATTATTGATGAAAATAAAATTCACGAGCGGATCCAGGAGAACAAAAAACGTCCTGAAAAGAAAAAGAGCGCCTTTCGACAACGTCTTGATGATGCCATGAAGCAGGCTCAGGACCAGCAGGCGAAGAAGAAATAATGATCTAATGATTTGAAGATTTGAAAATGAGATCATGGCATCGTAAAGCCAAAGACTGAAAATATTAAAAACTCACTAGTTGGTAACGGCTGGTGAGTTTTTTGTTAATGATGTATTGAATCATTATTTCATTATTTCATTG
>CAZPHF010000046.1:2119-22743 GCA_964586115.1 uncultured Flavobacteriaceae bacterium
TCATTATTTCATTGCCTCATTATTTCATTGTATCACTCACCTTCCATCATTCTCTTCAAAAAGTTGGCATACACTTCAGCGCCATCGTATAAAGACGTGAGATGCAGATGCTCATTTTTTCCGTGAACACTTCTCACTTCTTCGGTGTCGCAGAAAATAGGAAGCGTACCATAAGCAGGTATGTTCTTCGCTCTAAATGATCCTAAATCGTTTATATTTGGCATCATCATATCCATGGTGGATGCCTTAGGGTACTTATCCTTAATCGCAAGAGACAGGTTTTTAAAGTAAACCGTTTCGGTACTGCTGATTTGATTATTTGGCAGGGTTTTTAAAACAGTAATCTTGATATCATTATTCTTCAATGTTTTCCTGATCATTTCTAAGAATTCTTGTTCATTGGTCTCAGGTAACAAACGGCAGTCTAATTGAGCACCCGCCACGGAAGCTAGTTTATTTACGGCCTTACTATTACTGTATATGTTAGTTAATGTGACCGTATTAGTGAATAAGGAGAATAATTCGGGATGTGACCTCAGTTGCCCTGTAAGCACAGGTTTAAAAAATTTGGGATGCCTAAGCACCATTTTTTTCAGCCCCTTCTCATACTGAGATATGTCTTTTAAGAACTTGATATTAACGTCGTTGTATGTGGCTTTTAGTTTCTTGCTTGTTAATCTTTCCAGGGCAGCCACGAGTTCCTTATTGGCATAGGTAAGGGGCGTAATTGAACCGTGGCCAACCGTTTTGAATTCCAATTCCAGATCGATCCAGAGCGGTTTTTTGTGTATCACCGATATGCCAAAAACAGGATGTTTAAAATCTCCTTCCATCAACGAAGTGAGTTCTGAAGGGCCTTCTCCAAAAACTACTGCAGGATTTAATTCAGTAAAATGATGTTCATTCACATAGCTTATACCTCCTGAACACTGCGTTTCTTCACAGGAAACCGCTAAAAAGGTAATATTATAAAGGCTCTGTGTAAGATCTTGCTCCTGCATCAGAGAAAGAATTCCATAAAGCTGCATCATGGCAGCACCTTTGTTGTCGATTGTACCCCTTCCATAAATCACTCCATCTTCAATATTACCGCCAAAAGGGTCCCTATCCTGACTTTGACTTTCGGGAACAACATCGATATGGTTAAGAAAAACAATATTGGGCTTACCGGAACTTAGAGGAAACACCGAAGCTGCAAAATTATATTGTCCGTCTTCGGTACCAAAATCTGAAATATAGAGTCCATTATTCAGGCAAACAGTTTTAAGAAAATCACCCGCTTTTTGCTCATGTCCACTCACAGAGGGAATCCTGATATATTGTTGTAGCACCGTTTCAACATTTGTAAATGTCCCATCAGCAGATTTTATTTGTCGTTGCTGACTAAAAAGGCAACAGTAACACATGATGGTTAAAGAAAGTAAGGTGCTTTTCATACTGAATGCAAGATAAAAATCTTCTTTTGATTGGCGTTCAAAAAAATATATTTAAAAGAAATATTTTCGGATATTTGCAGCCATTCAGATCCGCAACGATTTGATGGTCAAATGAACTTAATTCGAACTTACAATGAAGCCCAGTATTCCTAAAGGGACCAGAGATTTTTCCTCTGCTGAAATAGCAAAGAGGAATTATATTTTTGATACGATTAAAGAAGCATTTCAGCTGTTTGGTTTTGAACCTATAGAAACGCCGTCATTTGAGAATTCAAGTACTCTGATGGGGAAGTATGGAGAGGAAGGTGACCGCTTGATTTTTAAGATACTGAATTCAGGTGATTACTTAAGAAAAGTAGAGGAGAGCCTTTATCAGGAAAAGGATGCGAACAAGATGACTGCCAAGATCTCAGAAAAGGCCCTTAGGTACGATTTGACGGTTCCTTTTGCCCGATATGTGGTACAACATCAGAATGAGATCGTTTTTCCTTTTAAAAGATACCAAATTCAACCGGTTTGGAGAGCGGACAGACCTCAAAAGGGTAGGTTCAGAGAGTTCTTTCAATGCGATGCTGATGTGGTTGGGAGCGATAGTCTGTGGCAGGAAATTGAATTTGTGCAACTCTATGATGAGGTGTTCACTAAACTTGGATTGAAGCAAACTGTTATAAAGATCAACAACAGAAAAGTGCTATCCGGTATTGCCGAAATCATTGGTGCTAAAGATAAATTGATCGATTTTACAGTGGCTTTGGATAAGTTGGATAAGATTGGAGTGGAAGGCGTGCTTAAAGAAATGAGGAGCAAAGAGATTTCTGAGACTGCTATTACAAAACTGATGCCTCTTTTTAGCTTAAGCGGCAGTAATAGGGAGCAATTGACCTCTTTGACCGCGTTACTTTCTGAATCTGAAGAAGGGTTAAAGGGAGTTCAGGAATTAACTTTTGTGATCGATCAAATAGAAGCCCTTGGATTACAATCATCAATATTAGAACTTGACCTCACTCTGGCCAGAGGATTGAATTATTATACCGGTGCTATTTTTGAGGTGCAGGCAAATGGGGTTCAAATGGGGTCCATTGGGGGTGGCGGAAGATATGACGATCTCACGGGTATTTTTGGTTTAAAGAATATAAGTGGTGTTGGAATTTCCTTTGGTCTTGATCGTATCTACCTGGTCATGGAGGAACTTGAACTTTTTGCCAATACGCCTAATCTAAGGCCAAAAGTGCTTTTTGTCAATTTTGGAGAACAGGAAGCCCAATATGTTATGCGGGCCATAAAGCTTTTAAGAAAGGAGGGAGTGAAGTCAGAAATGTATCCTTCAGCCGCCAAATTAAAAAAGCAAATGAATTATGCGAACAATAAACAGATTCCTTTTGTTGTGCTGGTAGGTGAGGAAGAAATGGTACAGGGCAGCTTTAAATTGAAAAACATGCTTACAGGACAACAAAGTACTTGTAATCAGAAAGAATTAATGCGACTAATTGGTTCTTAAAATAATATAATTCGCAGCAATATTGTATTTTTGCACATTAAACAATTAAGAGTATGTTTGAAGGACAAAATGATAAAATAAACGAAATCATTGACGAAATGGGTGATAGTCATATTTCTGGTTCAGCGAAGAATCCGATACGTGAGGATGCTTTTGCATTATCAGAAAAAGAGAAAATTGAACTTATTCGCAAGGATTTTACACATATACTGCACACTCTTGGTATGGATCTAACAGACGACAGCCTGAAAGGTACCCCTTTAAGAGTAGCTAAAATGTTTGTAAATGAAATTTTTGGAGGTCTGAATCCGGAAAGGAAACCGAAGTTGTCAACTTTTGATAACAATTATAAATACGGAGAGATGCTTGTTGAAAAGAATATCACCTTGTATTCAACCTGTGAACATCATTTATTACCTATTGTTGGTAAGGCACATGTAGCCTATATCTCAAAGGGTAATGTTATCGGTCTTTCAAAAATGAATAGGATCGTTGAATATTATGCCAAACGTCCTCAGGTACAGGAAAGACTGAATATGCAAATTGTTCAGGCCTTACAGGAAGCTTTAGGGACCGAAGATGTTGCCTGTATCATTGATGCAAAGCATCTGTGCGTAAATTCAAGGGGTGTAAGCGATACTGCAAGCAGTACAGTGACCTCAGAATTTGGAGGAAAGTTCAAAGAAGATTCCATCAAGAGAGAACTTCTTGATTATATCCAATTGGATACCAAATTTGAATAAGGATTAATTTATAATTGCTCCAAAAAAGACATTGTGTCAACATCATCGGCATAATCCCATAATTGAGGATTTTGTGTTTGACCAAATGGGACCATTTTGATTTGATTAGATTTTCCTACCAAACATTGTATGGATTCCTTGTCATTTTGGAGTCTATGTTCTAAGGTGATTGCATCATCATAATATTCGAAAAACAGCGTGGCAATAGGGGAAGCGTAGCTTTTATCTTCTTTCAACATTAAAAATCCATTTTCCAACAATTGGTATTGACTCATAAGGTATACTGCCTTATTATAGTCGTAATTATTGATATATTTATCATAATTCAGCACATCTTTGTAGTCATAAATAGCTTTAAACAAATGATCAAAATCATAATTCCTGGGTACAAATAATTTTGAGACGCTTCTGCATCCCAAACCAAAATACCTGAATATGTCTTCTCCCAGATTCTGTAGGTCTTCTTCAGATTCATCACCGGTGAGTACAGCCGCAGAATTTCTGTTTCTTCTTATGATACTAGGGTATTTCCCAAAATAATAATCAAAATACCTTGCAGTGTTATTACTCCCCGTGGCAATAACAGCATCGAAGTCAGTCATTCTTTCATCGGTAAATGAAATCAAGCCTTTGAAATCAGGCTCCACATACTCTAAGTATTTTGCAATCAGAGGTAAAAAATAAGCGTCAGAGCTTGATTGTTTTGCGATCAGTTCATGGCCCGATATCAGTACCACAAGAAAGTCGTGAAAACCTACCAAAGGGATGTTGCCCGCCATGATCACACCTACCTTTTTTCTTTTAATATTACTTAAATCATAAGATTCAATCCATTTATTTAAATTATTTTTATTCAGGATGTTAGCCCATTTTGAAAAAGAAATCAATACATTATCTTTTGTAAACCATCCGTTAAATTCTGAGGCCCTTTTTACCTGCAGATTAAAGGGGTCAAAGAACATGTTATTCATCGCCACAGCATCATTTCTCACGATCCCCTCAGGCTGAAACTGAGATAAAAATTCTCCGAGTTTAGCAAAGGCTTCAATTCTTTTTTCAACAGTCATTGGTGATAGGATAATAGAGGTGGATACATTATATTTGTGCGCAAATTTAGTTAAAAAAATAATGGCAATAATCATAACAGACGAATGTATCAATTGTGGGGCCTGTGAACCTGAGTGCCCTAATAATGCTATCTATGAAGCCGCTGAGGAATGGCGATATGCTGATGGTACGGAATTGAGCGGAGACGTAATTTTACCAAATGGCAAGGAAGTGAATGCTGATCAGGAGCAAGAGCCTGTAAGTGATGAAGTATATTACATTATACCTGATAAGTGCACAGAATGTAAAGGTTTTCACGATGAACCACAATGTGCAGCGGTTTGTCCTGTAGATTGCTGTATACCTGATGACGAACACGTGGAGTCAGAAGATGTTTTGATGTCAAAAAAGAAATTTTTACACCAGGAATCCTAATAATAGGATCTTCATCATCATGAAAAAAATTAGTTTTTTATTTTTATTTTTTTGTTTACAAGGATTTTCCCAGTTTCAGAAAATGGATTCTGTGGGGAATTTTTATGTGATCGATCATAAATTGGTTTGGCAAAAATGGTACGGACTTGAAGACAAGGCTGATTTGAGCAGGATGCTAAAGAGTAATGATTTTACATCTGATCTTGATATCTTAAAATTCGGAACTTCTGTCAAAACTAAACCCTATATCTTATTTGGGGATAACCTGCCAGAATATGCCCAACACGAATATGAGGCATTTTTAGTGGTAGATTTTATTGGAGGTCGTTATAGGGTGAGCATCAAGCAGATCATTTTTCCTGACTTTGTAGAGAAAATTTACTATAACGGTAGGAGACAGAATGATTCCAGAGGAACCTTGGAACAGTATATTTTAAGACAAGACGGCTTGATCAAACAAAATAGTACCAATTTAAATGTATTGAATAGTTTTGATACCGTGTTTTCTCAGATCTTTGATCCAATGGCAGGGGAGGGCTTTGAATAGGAGTTGTTTTAACTGAAATCATTAGAAGGATTAAGTGTTAAGTACTAAGGATTAAGTCTTTTCAATTTATTTGAACTTAACACTTAACACTTCGCACCTGTTCCTCCATGGGCCTTAAACTGTAATAAATAAAATCGTTGACAGGCGTTTCAATGCCCAGTATGTCGCCTTGATGAACAATATAGCCATTAAAGTTTTCCAACTCACTGGGTCTTTCTTCCATCATATCTCTTTGCAAGGACATTGTTGTGTCATAATCGATTCGATCAATGATCTCAAAACAGCTGTCGATATCCCGGCCATTGATGTCTATACCTAAACCAGTCCCCACAGCTACAATTTCAGCAGCAGTTTCCAGTAATTTTTTGCGTAAAAAGGGATCTTCGCGCATCACTCCCAAAACGCTTCTTGTCAAGGCGCCCATGGCACTGATCGAAGTGATAAATAGAAATTTTAACCATATTTCTCTTTGAATATTGTTGGAGCTTCGATTTTTAAAACCTGCTTTATCAAATACTGCTTTAATCGTCTCCAGGCGAGGGGTTAATTGCTTATTTACCTCTCCAAAAACGATTTCTGGCTCGTAACCAAAATGATCGATTACACCCGGGCTTTCAATTTTACTTACAATTCTGCACAATCCTGCAATAACTTGAGCAGGAGGGAGGATGGTTGATAAGCGATCTGCATTATCTGCCCCATTTTGCAGTGGCAGTACTATGGTATTTGACGGCAGCAAAGGCTTGATCTTTTGAGTAATAGTCTCTATTTGCCAGGACTTTACAGCTAAGAGAATGAGTTCAGCTTCTTTGACGACATTGTAATCGTCTGTGACAGGAGGATAAATATGAAAATCTCCCAAGATACTTTTTACTTGTAGGCCATTTTGCTGGATCTTTTTAAGGGTTTGACCTCTGGCGATAAAAGTTGTGTTATAACCGGCTTGGGCCAACTTACCCCCAAAATAGCCACCAACACCTCCTGCTCCAATGATAACGATGTTCATGTTTATGATTTAAGTCTATAAATGTAACAGATTATTGTGATAAAGAAAAAGTGCATCATTGAAATTATTGATGCATTATGTTCAACTAAATCTTATGATTTAGCTATTTATAAATTGGAATGATCATAAATGAATATGAATAACTTTTCCCAGTGAGTGTGTACTCAGGATGGGTTCTGGCGCCCCAGCTGTTATCACCCCCAACACCCATTTGTCTGTAGTCAATATTAAGACTTGTAAGGTCTCTTTCCTGAACATCAATCGTATGCCTGTTCTTTACAGTATCGCCATCTCTGTGACGGCCATCTGTCCTTTCCAGTGACTCAAAATCTTCCATAATTTGGTGGTGAACACTAAAATCAACGGTAGGAATTCCTTTGATCAGCAAACCATGACCGCTAACAGGATTGACTAGTTTCATCCATCTCACATCAGTTTTATTGCCATTTTCTTGTGGTCTTAGGTAAGCCCAGTATTGATCTGACACTGAACCAGAATAGATGCCAATAGGTGCCCCGGTCTTTCTGTCCCAGTAGCTTTCGTATGGTCCTCGACCATACCAGCTAAGCGCTTCCAGATTTCGCTCCAGCTGAATATTTAATCCTATTCTAGGGGTCTCAGACCAATTGTCAGTGGTCTTGTTTAATTGACAATCAACTAAAATCAGACCTTCCCCATTGATGGTATAGTGTATGTTGAAATCTGCCATTTTCTGTTGGCCTTCATTGATAAGTTCATAATTCACCTCAACGATAACGTTTCCTTTATCTATGCGAGCTGTCACCTGCCCCAATTTTCTATGTTTTGTTACATAGCGCCAGTCTTTCGTTCGTTTGTGCATATCGTTTCCAAAATCATTATCAATAGGCGCTCTCCAGAAATTTGGAATAAATCCTTTACCGTCTTTAATTATATTTTCATTGTCAAGTGCTAATTCATTGAGTATGCCACTGGATTTGTCAAATACAAGCTTGATGTTTTTACTACTTATCGTAATGGCAGCTTCATTTTCACTAAGAATAACTTTTTCTTCTGATTTTGTAAATGTGTCAGGTTCTGGCGAATTTAATACGAATTGCTCCCATGCCACTTGATGACCTTCCGGGACTAAACCATGAGCCTTTCTACTACTTGCAGATATATTCAGTATATGTTCCTGCTCAGCATCCAAAACATCAAGTCCAGGGATATTTATGTCAAGTTTTTGTCCCGGTTCAAGGTCAATGACTGGAAGTGCTCCAGAGGCCATTTTTTTTCCATTGGCCAACAAGGCCCATTCAAATATGAATTCATCCAGATTCGTGAAGTGATAGTTGTTTGAGACTACTATAGTCCCTTTCTTTTGATCCAACAAAACGAAATCTATAAATTGATGTACTTTTTTAACCTCTTCCAGAGAGGGTTTGGGTGTTCGGTCTGGGTCAACCAAACCATTTAAACAGAAATTCCCGTCAGAAGGCACATCAGCAGGACCGAAGTCGCCGCCATAGGCCCAGTATTCTGTTCCTGAATCAGAAGTTTTGATCAACCCCTGATCAACCCAATCCCAGATAAAACCACCCTGTAGAACCGAATACTTTTTCATCATGTCCCAGTATTCCTTAAAATTACCCACACTATTCCCCATTGCATGGGCATATTCACAAAGAATAAATGGCCGGTCCTGGTGCTGCTGAGCATAAGCTTCCAGTTGCTCGATTCGGGCATACATAGGACCAACGATATCTGTATTCGAATTCAAACCTGCCTGCTCAAACATAACAAATCTGTTTGGGTCACGTTGCTTGATCCAGTCATAGGCATCATAAAAAACAGGTCCGTTTCCACATTCGTTACCCATAGACCATATGACGACTGAAGGCTGGTTCTTGTCTCTTTCTACCATACTTTTGATCCTATCCATATGAGCAGCCTTCCATTCCGGTCTGTAAGCCACATGTTGTATCGTATCGAAACTACCCTGATGTTCTGCCCCCATACCGTGAGATTCAATATTAGCTTCATCAACTATATAGAGACCGTATTGATTACATAATTCATAAAAGCGTTCGGGTTGCGGATAATGTGACGTCCTGACCGCATTGATATTATACATCTTCATGGTCTTGATATCCTTAATCATGGTAGCTTCATCCAAATAATGGCCCGTTCTGTCATGATGTTCATGAAGATTGACCCCTTTGAAATAGATGGACTGCCCATTGACCATAAATTGTCCATTACTGATCTCAACACTTCTAAATCCTACCTGACTTCCTATGCTTTCGAGAACAGCACCTTTGTTATCCTTTAACTGAATTACCAATTGATAGAGGTTGGGATGTTCTGCACTCCAGGTGTCAATATTTTTTAGTTGTTTCGAAAATTTCACAGAGGCTTTATTGTCCTCCCATACAACACTTTTTTCAGTGTCAATTATTTTATTTCCTGAAGCATCGAATAGCTTAATGGCAAGGCTTAATTGTTTTTTACTATCATTTTTAATGGCTGCATCAAGGTCAAATATTCCTGTTTTATAATTATCTGTCAATCCGGCTTTGACCTCAAAATCAACAACATGATCTTTATCTCTTGACAATAGATACACATCCCTGGTGATACCCGATAGTCTCCAAAAATCCTGATCCTCCAGATAGCTGGCATCAGACCATTTAAAGACTTCTACTGCCAGTAAATTCTCCCCTTCTTTGATATACTCGTTGATGAGAAATTCAGCAGGCGTTTTACTACCTTCACTATAACCAATCTTTTCTCCATTGATCCATATGTTCATCGCTGAACTTACAGCACCAAAATGCAAGTATATATCTCTTTGGAGCATTTCCGTACTAACTGAAAAACTGGTACGGTAGGATCCTACGGGATTATAATGTGCTTGTATTTTCGGAGGTGTTTTCTCATGTGGGTACTTTACATTGGTGTAAATGGGATAGCCAAAACCCTGTAATTCCCAGTTGGAAGGAACCTCTATCATTTTCCAGTCTACGTCATCATAATCAGTCTTATAAAAATCGAATGGCCTTTTGGCTGGTTGGTCAACGATATTAAATTTCCATTGACCATTTAGTGAGGTGTAAAAAGGGGATTCAGTAGCCTGAATTTTAACTACTTGATCAATTGTTTCGAAAGGAATAAATGAAGCTCTTGGGAGCTCCTTATTTCTGCCAAAAATTGCTGGATTTTCCCAATCTTCAATAGTGAACTCAGGTGTTTTTTGTTGAGCAATCGTAGTATGAAGAGTGAAGGAAACAATAAGAATCAGGACTAGGAGTAGAGGAAGAGTTTTCATTGATTATTGTAGTCATTGATGAATAAGTACTATAGATCTCTTTTGTAACCTTTTGGATTACCCTATCGATCATCATACCAAATATACATGGATAGGACCAATAATGGAAATAAAATCTCATGAACTGGTATAAGATTTCTAAGTCAAACAAGACGATTGTTTATACTTCAATAAATAATTCTGTGATACTATTGATGAGGATCAGTTATAGAATTGATCTGGATCATTGCATATGGTTTCTAAAGTAACTATATTCTAACCATATCAAAAAATTATTCCAAGTATGGAACCCAATAGCATTCAAATTGACAAACTATTAGCAGAATATGTAGAGTTAACCCACTATATAACAGATGTGAATTGTGAAAAAATGAATGTAGGTGAACAAATCAAGCTTAAAGAAATGAACAAGCATTGAAATTATTTAAAGTTTATATAATCTTAATATGGAAGACAGATTTAGTTAACATATAAAATAGACTTTTGATGATGATTCAATTAATTTGAATTTAGTATAAGTTTTGTTTCGCTGAGCCGGTATTTTTATACCGGCTTTTTTTTGTTGCTTCATGAAGGTATAGGTTCATTTAGAAAGCTGTAGGCATTTATTTGTATATTTAAAAATAAATCCAAACCTATGAATCAAATTAACAGACGAAATTGGCTTAGAACGGCAGGACTTTCAAGCGGATTAATTTTCCTTGGAGGCATAGATACAATTGCCTCAGAAATTACAGAAAGAAAGATAGTCGGGAGTGGCCCAATTCAACTCAATGCGAACGAAAACGCCTATAGTCCTTCTAAAAATATTCAAAAGATTCTTACAGAGAATTTTGAAATGACTTGCCGATATCCCTTCAGGATCTTGGCAGATTTAACCAAGGCCATAGCAGAAAAAGAAGGCGTGGATAAGGACCATGTTGTCGTAACAGGAGGTTCCACTGAAGGATTAAAAGCGGCAGGTCTCATCTACGGTAGAGACGGCGCTGAGATCATCGCGGCTGACCCAACCTTTCAGGCGCTTATGAGATATGCTGAGAACTTTGGAAGTAAGGTGCACAGAGTTGTTGTAAACGAGAAGATGGAACACGATCTCGAAGCCATGGCGGATAAAATAAATAATAAGACAGGATTGATATTTATTTGTAATCCCAATAACCCTACAGGTACAATTTTACCCGCAGACAGATTAAAGGATTTTTGTAGGTCACATGACGAGCAAGCGACCATTTTTAGTGATGAGGCTTATTTTGATTTTATCACAGAACCTGATTATCCTTCCATGGTTGAACTAGTCAAGGAGGGAAGAAACATCATTGTTTCCAAAACTTTTTCTAAAGCCTATGGCCTTGCGGGATTGCGCGTAGGATACTTAATTGCCAAGCCTGAAATAGCTACAAAATTAAAAGCAGCTGTTATGGCCAATACCAATGTATTTGGTATAGCCGCAGCGCAAGCAGCTTTAAAAGATGAGAATTTTTACAAATTTTCTATCGCCAAAAATATGGAAGCTAAAAACATGATTTATAAAACACTTGAAGCTTTGGATTTGACCTATATCAAATCACATACGAACTTTGTCTTTTTTAAGTCTGGAAGACCGATTTCAGGGCTTATTGAATCAATGAAAAAGGAGAATATCCTGATAGGAAGACCGTTTCCCCCCATGAATCATTGGGCAAGAATTAGTACAGGTACCATAGAAGAAATGCAGCAATTCTCGACAGCTCTGCAAAAAGTGATGTCTTAACTGAAAGGTTTTAACTCATAGTTTATACTATAGTTGAGCAAAATAGTTATTGAAATTACCAGTATAAAATCGTGGATGGTATTCCAAGCCCAGACCATCACGCTGAACAGGATTTTCCCAAAGTAATTCTAAGCCAAGCTGTTCATTGATTTTATAAGAATCATAGCGCATGGTATATGAGCAATATTCATAGTGAGTGTTAAGGTTCCTATAGAAGCTTAGGTATTCATGGGCCAAGTAGAATACATTATCATTGCAATCTGCGGTAATGTCATAATTAAAGAAGACGGGCTTGTCCATGGTTTTATGGTTGGCCAGATCTGATGTATTGAGTTCCTTTTCTGATATTTTCCGGTTCTTTAATTGCTCGTAAGCCTTTATACTCAAAGGAAGCGTGATACAATGCCCTGAATAATTGCCAAAATCATCCATAATGATAAGATTGAGCTCGGGAAGTAGTTCAATTGCCCTGGACAAGATATTTCTTGATATAGGCTCTTCATTATTTTTTTGCAGCAATAGATCCTTTCTCAGAATATCCATATCTGTAGAGGGTACTATGGTCCGTATTCTTTTAGAGAATTCTTTTACATGATCTTTAAGCCATAGGGCATTGGGTAATTCATTGTTTAATTCAGTAAGAGAATACTTTCTGATTCTAAAATCGTAAAAGGTAGGAATAGGCACAGTAGCATTTAAATTTCTAATAAGTTGGTAGGGGAGCAGGGTCACTTCTGCAATTTCCTTTTCCTTATCGGGCTTGATCAATGTAATGTCTTTTTCCCAGCGCTGAATCGTTCTAATGTCGACATTTATAAGCGTTGATAAATCCAATTGCGAAATATCTCTATCCTGACGATAGTCTATTAATAATTCTCCAATGGATGCATACTGTTTCATATAGGTGACCTAAAAGCATAAAAATACAAAAATTATAAGTCAACACGACAGCAACCTTTTACATTCAAAAAAACAAGGTTTATCATCAATATGTAGATTACATATTTGCCTAAACTTGCCTAGTGACCAATAAATTTTAGGTGGTTTTTACATATTTGTAAATACAATGCAGCTCTAATTATCTGACATGTAATATGTTTAATATTAGGCAATGTTTTGTTGACAATTCCTCAACATTTTCATTGTGTAAAGTGTACATAATAGCAATAATTTTGTTATTTTTGATATGCGTTTCAAAATACTCGGGGGAAAAGTTTTGAAACTAACCTAACCTGATGGATCATTCTGTCAGGTTTTTTGTTTTATAATTTCTTCTAACGGGCATTCAAGCCCAATAACTTCAGTGGCCTTTTCGGCAAAGAATAAATACCTTTATACGGGTTCAGCAGATGGTAAGTATAAAAAATGGAAGTTGCCTGAAAAATTAGAAGCCGAAAATCAACTATGATTTTCGGCTTCTAATTTTTCAAAAAACGGATTCTATTTAAACAACTTCTTATAATACTGATCAGCCTGACGGTGACTAGTGAAATCAGGAATTACATCATCCATTCCATTAAATACGATTTCCTGCCATTTTTCAGGATTGTCATAATAGGTAGGGATCACTTTTTTCTCCAATAACTCATATAAATTATCGGCATCCATTTTGTCTTGGTCCCAATGGGGTAATTTGTAATCTACCTCGGGCAATACAAAACAGTTTTTACCATTTTTTTGGAATTCAGGGATCCAGCCGTCATTGATCGATACATTGACTGATCCGTTCATGGCAGCTGTCATACCACTGGTTCCTGAGGCTTCTCTAGTAATTCGTGGGGTATTTAACCAAACATCAGAACCGCATTTCATTCTTCTTGATAAATTAATCTCATAACCAACCAATACAGCCAGGTTTGATTTCTGTTTTGAAAAGTTCACCAAATGGTTAAAAATATCGATCGCATAATAGTCGTAAGGGTAGGGTTTACCTGCCCATATGATCTGTACGGGTTGTTTTTCATTAGAAAGAAGTCTTTCAAAACGTTCGAGGTCATGCAATAAAAGATCTGCTCTTTTATATCCTGCAAAACGCCTGGCCCAAACAAAAGTCAAGACATTAGGATCAAATATTTTATTTGTTTGTTTGGCCACCTCATTGAAGAAGTCCTGTTTTAATTCCAGTTTTCTTTTTTGATATGCCTTTACTTGTTTCCTTTCCCAGGTTCTTTTGATGGTTTTGTCTTGCCAAAAACTTTGGTTTTGCGCATTGGTGATTGGAATGATATTACAAATACCTTCATAATCTTTCCACATGTCCTTGGCAACCTTAGCGTGTAATTTTGATACAGCATTCGCTTTTTTTGCCATGCGAAGGGCAGAAACCGTATAATTGATCATACCGCCGTTGACTGTTTCTTTTTGTAATTCCTGTTCGGATAAGGATCTGCCAAAAAAGCCACACCTGTTTAAATGACGTGCGTCTCTTTCTTCGTTTCCAGCTTTTTCAGGAGTATGGGTCGTAAATACAAATTGATTTTTCTTAACGCCTTGATCTCTTAAGTAATAAAAGGCAGGAAGTCCATGACCTTCGTTTAAATGATACATGTCAGATCCGCCAAGAGCTTCTACAACTTTAGCGCCTCCAATACCCAAAATAATGCTTTGAGATACGCGTGTTACCTCATTGGCATCATATAAATGATTGGTAATAGTTCTTGACAAATGATCGTTACCTTCAACATCTGTACTTAAAAAATACATAGGTACTGTTCCAAATATCTCAGGCTTTAGTACATAGGCTCTGACCTTAACTTGTGGATTGTCATGCAGATGAACCTCTACTTCAATACCTGTGTCTTCGAGAAAATCAAAGTATTTTTCATTAAAGTCAGTCCTTAGTGTTTGGTCATCATTTCTCGCCTGATCATAATATCCGTATTTCCATAACATTCCGATCCCAATCATGTTCTGCTTTAACTCAAAACCAGACCTCATGTGAGAACCGGCTAAAAATCCAAGACCTCCTGAATAATTGTTGAATGCCTGATCTATACCAAATTCCATACTGAAATAGGCAACTTTTTTATTATATGCAGCTGCGGTTTTATAAGGATGATACCACGTGCTGTATTTATTTTCGATAAGTGTTTCCATGTTTAAAAAAAAATTTAGTGGCAAATGTAATAAATATTGATGTAATGAAACAATGATATATTGATGTAATGACGCAATGATTTTAACTCCTTAATAATTAACCCTTAATACTTAACACTTATTCTTCAATCACTTGCTTGACACTGCCGCAAGAGAGCATAGCGCTTCCGAAATAGGGATTCAAAACATTTTTGTTATCACTCAGCCAGTAAGCACCCATGTCATCGTCGGCCATCGGACAGTACTGATTGTAAATTTTTTGCCCCACACCATACATTTGAACGGCATTTGTCAGGTGTGTTGAAAGTACTTTAAAGTACTTTCTTTGTTCTTCAATATTAGTTGTCCTTACCATGGCATCTGCAGATAACTGCATGCCTTTTTTTACCTGGTTCATATGTTCTATGTCAGGCTTACCTGGAAGTAATTTCTGATCTAATTCAGACAATCTGTTCATCAGTACATTACTGTTCATCACTACTGTGGAGGCATCATCTGCTACCAAAGCCTCTTTTATATCAATATAGCTATCGAAGACCTGGCCAAGTTGTTGCTTAAATTTGGTTGAAACTTCTACACGCTGATGTAATTCAGCGTTAGTGTTTTGGGTTTTAATTTCTATATTTTCTGAATGACCATGCCCCTTATGAGCTGAATTGTAGCTGCTGCCAGCTTTATTCATCATTGATTTTTTACCTTGTAATTGAGCTGCTGCATCTATGGTAAATGTGCCATTAGTGACTATTTCATTACCAACAATTAAGCCTTCCATTACTTGATATTCATTACCTATTTGATTACCCAAAACGACCTCTTGCATTTCAAAAACAGGCTGGTCCGGATTGTTTTTTAAATACACCACAGACCGCTCTCCTGTCCATAAGACAGCGGACGATGGAATAGTTAAAACATCTTCTTTACCAACCAAAGCACCTTCAATCTTTGCTTGCACAAACATTCCTGGTTTAAATACATCGCTTTGATTATTTAACACAACTCGCAAGGTTACAGTACGTGTTTTTGTATTTAAAACTGGGTCTATAAAAGCTACTTTTCCTTTAAATTCTTTATTTTGATAGGCGCTTGTAGTTACTATTACCTCTTGTCCTTTTTTGAAGTGGTCAATTTGATTTTCGTAGACATCAAAATTTCCCCAAACAGTATTTAGATTGGTAATTTTAAGTAAAGGTTGACCTTGTTTAATATAATCACCTTGTTCTACCAATTTTTCAGTAACTGTTCCCGAAACGTTAGCATATACAGGGACGTTTTCATTTACTTTGCCAGATGTCTCAATTTGATTGATTTGGTTTTCAGAGAGCTTCCATATCTTTAGCTTATTACGTACTGCTTTGTATAATTCAGGTTGAGATTTTTTTAAAGACGCTGATGTAATCAATTCTTGTTGAGCTGCATATAATTCGGGTGAATAAATAGTTGCCAACATTTGACCTTTACGCACTTCTTCGCCTGTGAAACTGACATTCAGCTGTTCGATTCTCCCTGAAAAGTAACTGACTTGTACAGAATTGGCTTCTTCATTTTCAGAAATTTTACCTGATAGTTTAACAACATTATCTTCCGCCATACCCTTGCCTACAATTGTAGTTTGAATATTGGCCAATGCCATTGCATTCTCTGTTAACCTAAATTGGTCTGCTAGTAAACCATCACTGCCACTTTCAGAAGGAATTAAATCCATACCACAAATAGGGCAATCGCCAGATTCAGGTTGCATAATTTGTGGATGCATGGAACAGGTCCACATTTGAGCTTTCTGCGCTGCTTTTTCATGGTTGTGATCACTATTTTTTTCTGACGAATCGCCAAAAAACAACATTCCCAAAAGGAAACCGATGACCAATATGACGATGTAAATGATATATTTTTTCATGTTGTTCATTTAAATTTTTATATTTCTTAATCTTAAGGCATTTGCAATCACAGAAACCGAACTAAAACTCATGGCAAGCGCAGCGATCATTGGCGACAAAAGGATGCCAAAAACAGGGTATAAAACCCCGGCAGCTACAGGCACACCAATAGTGTTATAAAACAAGGCAAAAAATAAATTTTGCTTAATGTTTTTCATCACTTTATGGCTAAGATTCTTTGCCTTGACAATTCCCATTAAGTCTCCTTTCACCAAAGTTATACCTGCACTTTCTATAGCGACATCTGCACCGGTTCCCATTGCGATACCAACATCGCTTTTGGCTAGAGCAGGAGCATCGTTGATGCCGTCACCTGCCATAGCAACAATATGGCCTTTTCTTTGCAGTTTTTCTATTTCTAATAATTTATCCCCTGGAAGGCAACCTGCATGAAATGAAGATAATTCCAAGGAATTGGCTACATAGCGCGCCGTGTTCTTATTGTCTCCAGTAAGCATGATGACTTGTATGCCTTTTTCCTGTAATTCTTTAATGGCTTTCCGGCTTGTTTTCTTAATAGGATCGCTGATTACTATATAACCCGCAGTGATTGCATTAAGACTGAGGAATGACACAGTTTTTCCTTGATCTTGGTATTTCTTAGCTATCGCTAATTGTTGCTCAGATAAAGGGCTTCCAATTTGCTCCATCATTTTATCGTTGCCAACTGTCACTTTTTTACCTTGTATTTTCCCTTTGATGCCCTTCCCTGTGATGGCAAAAAACTGTTCCGGGATGAACAAGTCTATTTGCCTTAATTGGGCATGATTAACAATGGCTTCAGCTAATGGATGCTCACTCATTTGATTTAAAGAAGCCATCAATTGCAGCACCTCGTCTTCATCTGAATTTTCAAAGATCCCTACTTTTTCAACTCCTGGTTTCCCTTCAGTTAAGGTCCCGGTTTTATCGACAATTAGCGTGTCGACTTTATTCAATCTTTCCAAGGATTCTGCATTTTTAATCAATACACCTTGCTGCGCTCCTCTACCTACACCCACCATAACAGACATGGGCGTTGCCAGGCCCAAGGCGCAAGGGCAAGCAATTATCAGCACAGCTATGGCATTGACCAGTGCATAAACATAGGAAGGTTCAGGACCCCAAATAGCCCAAACTGTGAAAGTAATCAATGAGATTCCTACAACTATAGGGACAAAATAGCCTGATATTTTATCGGCTAGATTTTGAATAGGCGCTTTACTTCTGCTGGCTTTATTGACCATTTGAATGATGTGAGACAACAGGGTATCAGCCCCAATTTTTTCCGCCTTCATCAAGAATGACTGGTTGCCGTTAATGGTACCGCTATTTATCTTATCATCAACTTTTTTAATAACAGCAAGCGGTTCTCCTGTGATCATCGATTCGTCTATGGAACTTTCTCCTTCGGTAACCGAACCATCAACAGGAATCTTATCTCCTGGTTTTACCCTAAGGATATCTCCTATTTGAATCTGATCTAATGCTATACGTTCTTCATTTACTCCGCGAACACGATAGGCAGTATTGGGAGCCAGTTCCAAAAGTTTCTTAATGGCACCGTTGGTTTTGCTATGCGCCCTTGCCTCAAGGACCTGACCCAGTAAGACCAAGGTAAGGATGACCGTTGCCGCCTCAAAATAGACATGAACCGTCCCTGAAGTTGATTTAAACTGATCAGGGAAAACATTGGGGAGTAGCATACCAAATACACTAAAGGTCCAAGCTACTCCTGCGCCGATTCCGATCAGGGTAAACATATTCAAGTTCCATGATTTTACTGACTTGTAAGCTCTTTCAAAAAACATCCAAGCCGCATAAAAAACCACGGGGATTGACAAGATAAATTGCAACCAGTTCCAAATTTTCAGATCTATAAGTTTATACAGAGGGTTATTGGGAATCATCTCTGACATGGCAATTATAAAAATGGGCAAGGTAAAGGCAGCAGCAATCCAAAGTTTTCTAATGAGGATATTGTAGTTTTTTTCTTCTGCTGAGATTTCGGTCGTTTGTTTTAAGCTCATTTCCTCCACCAGGTCCATACCACAAACTGGGCAATCTCCTTGTTGTTTGTATGTCTTTTCACCTTCACAATGCATTGGACAATAAAAAGTGCCTGTTCCCTCACCGTTAGGAACCTCTTCTATGATTTCTCCACCCTCCGGTGCGGTTCCCGGAAGATAAATGCGATAGCGATCACTATCATGTTTTAAAGCATTTTGAAAGGACTCTATGGAGAGTTTCTGAGGCATCTCTATACTCGCTTCTGCTTTTTTTAAGTCAACATAAGCCTGGTCAACGCCTTCAATATTATTGAGTACTTTTTCAACGTGACTCCTGCATCCATCGCAGGTCATTCCTTGTATTTGATAATTGTGTTTCATCCTTTAATTACTTAAATAATTGATCATAGCTGATTGCAGGTAATACTCTTTTATAGCCTGGATCTGTCCTAATTGAAATTTAAGCTGTAATTCCTGAATATCTAATATTTCGTTAAAATCAAGGCTTCCTGTTTCGTAACTTTTCATCAAAATCTGTTCAGCACTTTTTGCATGATCAAGATTGCTTGACTGAGTAACAAAGCTTTGGCGAGACGCCCTTTGGCCGTGAATGGCATGATCTTTCATCCGTTGTAAGCGGTTTAATTGTTCTTGTTTGCGTGCATCGATTTCCAATTGCATTAATTCATGTTGCCGACTATTTGATCGGTACTTTTTATTAAAGATCGGTATGGATAAAGAAACCATAGGCATAATAACATCCTTGCCATTGTCAGTGAAATCCATATCCGGTCTTTTTTCAACAGGAATATAATCAAGTCCAAAACCTATGAGTGGACTTTTTTCCTTTTGATTCAATATTTCAGATTGCTCAACAGACGCATAGAGTTTGTCGTATTTCAACAATTCAGGATGCATCTGTAAATCTTCAGTATTTAATTCAAAATCAGCCTCAGGCAAAGGTAAGGTATCAGTCAATAAAATTTCGAGGGTAGGGTCTCTATTCAACAAACTGTTGATGATAGAAAGTTCCGTACGATATTCATGATGCAGGTCTTCCTTAGTTTCTAACAATTCGTTTGTGCGAATCTGCAAGCGCAGTACATTTACAACGCTTGATTTACCAGTTTCAACAGCGCTAAGGGCGAGCGTTTCATAAACTTTTAATAAAGATATATTTTCCTCAAGAACCTCTTTCCTTGATCTCAGTGCGTAAAGGTTATAATAACTGTTAGAAATGGCCATGGTCAACTTTCTTTTGGCGATGACAATTTCTTCATATTGGGCATCTGAAAGAGTACTTGCATAGTTTTCTCTAGCTGTGATCGAGCCAAACCAAGGAATCATCTGTTTAAGGGAGAATTTCATTTTTTGTGCTCCTGTGCGCGTTTCAGGTTCACTCACAAAATAACCGTAGCTGATTTCAGTATTTGGTATGGTATTGACCTCATTAATTTTTTCTACTGCGATCTCGTGTTGGAGATGAAATGTTTTGATTTCAGGATTGTTTTCCAGCCCTATATTGATGAGTGTTTCCAGATCCTGTCCAAGCGCCTGGATCTGAATACCAATAAAGAAAAGTATTATAATTATCTGTTTCATGATCGGGTTTTTTTAAGTTGGAATTCAGCCTTCATACTATACAGTACCGGCACTACAAAAAGGGTGATTAAAGCAATCAACATCCCTCCGAAAGAAGGTATTGCCATAGGAATCATAATGTCGCTTCCTCGTCCTGTTGATGTTAAAACAGGTAATAATGCCAATAGGGTAGTTGCGGTTGTCATCAAACAAGGTCTAATTCGTTTTTCTCCTGCTTCGACTATAGATGCTCTTATTTCCTTTTTATTTTCTG